>CAYYUU010001195.1:0-2459 GCA_964474955.1 uncultured Alcaligenaceae bacterium
CCGAATACCTGGTCATCCCCGACAACCGCGACGACGAAGGACTCATGGCCGATTTCACGGCGAGGCTCGCCCACCTGTGCGAACGGATCGCGATGGATCGCTCGCCCTTCTGCGGCATCAACGGCATCCTCGTGGTCTTGCCATTGGGGGCATCCGACACCGAACGAGAGGCCGCCCAGACCGCCGACCTCTGCAAGACCGACTTGGCAACGATCCGCGAAGTCATCGGCGTCGTTTGTCCCGTGTTCGTGCTCATGACGGACCTGGAAACGACTTGGGGCTTTTCGGAGTTCCTCGCCCAACATCGACCCGAACATCGCCTCCAACGAATCGGACAACGATTCCCTCTTGCGACCGACCTCGAACCGCACGCCGTCGCCCAACAAATCCACGAGTCTCTGGAATGGATGTGTACCCACCGGATGCGAGATTGGGTCAATCCGTTGATGAAAGTGGAATCTACGATCGACGACGACCCCGTCCGAGAGACAGAAAACAACGTTCGGCTCTACCGCCTTTTGAGCTTGATGACGAAACGACGCGAGCACATCGCTTACATCTTGAGAACCGCCATGGTGCCCGAGGCGTCTGTCGGCAACCAGACCTCGGAACCGTGGTTGTATGGCGGTTGCTACCTGGCCGCGACGGGAAAAGAGAAGGACACCGAACAAGGTTTCGTCCTGGGCGTCTTGAATCGTCTGAACGAAAATCAAATGTACGTGACCTGGACCGCCGAGACCCTCGCCCGAGACAAACAAGAACACTCCCAGGCGCTGTTGGGATATGCCATCGTTGGGGTGCTGTGGTTGGTGGCGGTCGGCATTGTGGTTTGGCGATACTGGCTCTCGTGAACGAGATGGCCGATTTGTTGCTCCAAGGCCAAAAGAAGAATCCGAAAACGGACGCCCAACGCTGTTGCTCCCCGGTCGGCCTCAGGGGTTGAATTGGGGCGGGAGTCTTAAAAACACGTACACAAAAAACACAAAAATCAGGGCGAGGTATTTTTGTGTTTTTTGTGTAAGCGTTTTCGGCGTCCCAATCGAAAAACCATCTTTGAAAACCACGACCTGAAGTCCCAAAACACGTACACAAAAAACAGAAAAATCAGGGCGAGATATTTTTGTGTTTTTTGTGTACGTGTATTCGGCGTCCAAATCGCAAAATCACCTCAGTCACTCCCTCAGTCACTCCCTCAGTCACTCCCTCACTCCCGAAGTCCGGGACGAAGGACCTGTTTCGGCCACAATTTCGTGGACAGGTACGGACACTTGCGGACACGTTCGGACATGTTCTAAAAAACCTCCGAAATGGACAAATTCTCGAGGCCCAAAATCCTATTATCTTTGTAGTGAGCAAGCGTTCACTGGTCTCACATTCAGTTCAATCGGAACCGGTCTCTCTTTCCGTAAGGGAAGGGAGGTCCGGGAGGGGGAGGGTCTGTTTTTAGACCTGGCGTATCTCAAAAGGACCGAGTGTGAGGGCCGATTCTGTCCCAAGTTCTGTAGGAGACCTCTCGTCATGTCACTCTCAACACAAAACCCCAGTTCGATCGAAGCGACGTATGACTATCGCGACGAAGACGGACGCCTGTTATTCCAGGTCGTCCGCAAGTCGGGCAAACAGTTCCTCCAGAGAGCGCCCCTCGGCGGAGGTAGTTGGACGTATTCGCTCCAGGGCGTGCGACGTGTTCCGTATCGGTTGCCCCAATTGCTCGAGACCCCCGAGATCGAATATGTGTTTCTCGTCGAGGGCGAAAAGGATGCCGACAACCTGGCCGAGCGTCTGGGCGTCACGACGTCGACGTCGCCCATGGGGGCTGGCAAGTGGGACCCGTCGTTCAACGAATTCTTCCGTCACCGTCCGGTCGTCATCGTGCCCGACAACGACGGACCTGGCCGACAACATGCCGAACTCGTCGCCAGAGAACTGCACTCGGTGGCCGAGTCGGTGAAGATCGTCGAGCTGCCCGACGTGCCACCGAAGGGGGACATCTCCGACTGGCTCGAAGTGCCCGGCAGTGACCTCGAAGAACTCCTTTCGCTCGTGGACATGACGAGCCTTTGGTCCCCACCCACCCGGCTCCAGAGCGGGGAACTCTTCGACGAGAATGCGTACGATCCCCTCCGGCGTTCCAAGGAGGAAACGTCCGGGGGAACGACCATCGTGTCGGAGGAATTCCAATGGTGGGACGACCCGACGCCACTGGCGGACGTCCTCCATACCCAACTCCCGCCGTTCCCCGCAGACCTCTTCCCGGAGTGGCTGGCAGACTGGATTCAGCAACAGTCCCGGGCCACCCAGACGCCACCAGACCTGACCGGGATGCTGTCGTTGGCCGCGTGTGCCGGAGCCCTGGCGAGGAAGTTTCGAGTCCGGATCAAGCCCGAGTGGCACGAACCGCTGAACCTGTTCTGCGTCGTGGCGTTGCCCCCTGGCGAGCGAAAGAGTACGGTCTTCGC
>CAYYUU010001196.1:0-2456 GCA_964474955.1 uncultured Alcaligenaceae bacterium
AAGACTCATCCGAAGGCCAAAGGAGCCTCACGAACAAGGGTGCGGAATATGGGGCTTGCGCTTCAGGCTTGTAGAACTTCGTTGTTGCCGATTTTGGCCGTCAAAATTCATTAGCTGGGCGATATGCCTTGGTTCCTCCGTTGGGTCGAATTTTCTTTGGCACACGCGGCTCGCGTGTACTACGACAAAGACAGAAAACCGGACAGACATTTATTTCGCGTTCCAAAGCCAACATCACCGGAACCGCGGCAAACGACCCAGGAACTTTTCAGACACGTCCCAAATCCGATTCGAAAATCCATAATCACATTCGGACAATCCAACGGCCAGAAAACACAAAAGGCCCCGAGCAGAGACAATCTGCCGGAGCCCTTTGTGCTTGGAGGTTAGCTTCATCAGACCGTTCCGGGAGTTTAGAACCGGAACGGGAGGTTGACCGAAAGCCGGACGCTCGGACGGGACAAGCGATGATATCCGCGTCGAGAAGGCGCAACAATGTTCACCGGCTGACGTCGGCGATATTCGCCATAAGATCGGTAGGTGCGTGTCCTGGGTGCTTGGATGACGACCGGGGGGTGTTCGACTACGACTGGAGCCCGTTCGACTACGACCGGAGGTTGTTCGACTACGACTGCAGGTTGCTCGATAGCGACTTGACGATGACCACCGTCATTTCTCATAGCCAACACGGCTCGGGCAATCGTCTTTCGGCATCCACAACGATTGAGTTGACAAACAAGGCGATGGACGGTTTTCGGGCAGGGTGGCTGACACAACACGTCGGTGAGCAACCCGCGAACCCAAGTCTTGGGGCATCGGCCATACACTCGGTAATATTCGTCAGCGCTCAAGAAATGACACTCCAACTCGGCAAGGCAGGCTCCTCGGATGAGTTCCCCTCGCCAATACCGAACTCCGCCGGAATCTGGGGCGCGTCGTAAGTACTTTGGATACCAACTCAACACGACGCGTAAGTCGTCTCGCCAGCAACCCGCCTCCGCCTGCGTTGCTCCGACCGAGAGGGCCATTACACCCGTCAAAGTTATTGCGATGTATTTTGTCATCGGTTGTCGTCTCCTGCTGAGAGAGCTTCGGTTGTATTTTGTTGGGGTCAGTTACCAAACGCGAACACGAACTCGGCTTGCGCTCTCGATTATTTTTTTGTGACCTGGATCACCGAACCAAGAGTCCGGCGTTCGTAACTCCCCAAGACCCTCCTCCAAAGCACCCATTCCGCAAGAATCACCTTACTCGACGACTCGATTTACGCTGTCAATTACCTTGCGTAAAGTCCCGTGATTCCGCTTGTTGAAGTGAAATCGTAATCGGGGTAAATCGGCCAACTCGGGTTCGTTGGCCTCGGCGGGCAAGGCCTCCGTGACTTCGAATTTCCCCGACACAAGAATGTCGCCGTATTGTTCGTTGAGTGATTCGAGTTGTTCCGGCGGCGGACTCTTCTTAAGTCGGAGCACGAGGTGGTCCCCAACAAATCGCATGCTGTGGTAAACGCGGTAAAACGAAAGGACTTCTTCGACGGCCTCGTCGACCGAGTCCGTGACCTTGAAGAGGGCCAAATCCTCCTCCGAGATCATCCCTCGGCCCAAGAGCACCTCCTCGATGTACTTCTGAAAGCGAATCCAGAAATCGTCCCCCGGTGGGGCGACCATCACAATGGGGAACATGTGGCTCTTGCCGGTCTGCAGTAGAGTGAGTGTTTCGAAGCCCTCGTCAAGGGTCCCAAACCCTCCCGGAAAGAGGACAACGGCGTCGGACTCCTTCACGAAGAGTAACTTCCTCGTGAAGAAATACTTGAAGTGCATCAACTTCGAGTCGTTAACGATCACGGGATTCGCGTTGGCTTCAAACGGCAACAAGATATTGACGCCGATGCTGGCGTCACGCCCGGCGCCGACGTGTCCGGCTTCCATGATTCCGTTGGCCGCGCCAGTAATGACCATGAACCCGGCTTCGGCCATTCGCTTGCCGAACTCGATGGCTTGGACCGAAGCGGGATGATCCAACGGCAACCGGGCAGACCCGAACACACTCACCTTCTGGCGGTCGGCATAGCGGGCAAAGACTTTGAAGGCGTATCGCAGTTCTTTGAACGCCGTGTTTAACAGTTTTACGTTGCCACGCCCGGCATTGTCGCGCAGCAATTTGTCCGCCGTCTCCTTTATCTGTTCGACGAAGAAGGCAGCCGATTGCTCCCGCGGTTCGAGCGAAGTATCGTCCTCGACTTCCGCGATTTGGTGGAATTGGTCATCTTGGTGGGAATTTGGGTGAGTCATGGAGGTCCTCGCCGACACGAGTGATCAGCGGCCTAAAAACGCTTAGGAAAAATTGTATTGTAGACGAAACGCAGGAAATTTTGGAGAGCGTTCGGGGGACCGACCTCGGCAGGAGGTCAAGACCAGCTTTGCAGCTGCAAGTTCTCTGTTGTAGCATGGAAATGG
>CAYYUU010001197.1:0-2456 GCA_964474955.1 uncultured Alcaligenaceae bacterium
CCAAACCGATGCCCAGTTCGGTCCCTACACCGACTTGGGAACCGGCGTGATGTTGGGATCGAACCTGCCTATTTGTTTGAGCTTCGGCCATGTGACCATGAAAGCTTACTATGAATACCTTCGTCGCTGGAGAGCAGGAGAGTTTCCCATTAACCAGAAGAGGAATTAAAGCTGTGCTCATCTTGGTGTAGCGGTACATTGGCAGGACGAGGCCCAGGCTCGTCCAAAGCCGGTCGGGCCAGGAGACCCAACCTACCTAAGCTCTTCCA
Source organism: uncultured Alcaligenaceae bacterium (assembly GCA_964474955.1). Classification (GTDB taxonomy): domain Bacteria; phylum Planctomycetota; class Planctomycetia; order Gemmatales; family Gemmataceae; genus CAYRFQ01. The sequence continues at coordinate 270 of CAYYUU010001197.1, forward strand.
TCAACAGGAGGGCGGTACATTTGTAGGACGAGGATCCGGCTCGTCCGAAGCCGGTCGGGCCATGAGACCCAACCTACCTAAGCCCATCCATTATCACAAGTACTGCTTCAGGATTCACTTCAAGGAGAATTCAATGGCTTCCGCCCAAGAAATAATCCAAAAGCTGCAACTTCAACCTCATCCGCGCGAAGGCGGATTCTTTCGAGAAACCTATCGCTCCGAGGATCGCTTTCCGGCGTCGGTATTGCCGGAACGATATGGCCAAGACCGCGATGCCAACACGGCCATCTATTATCTACTGACGCCCGATACCTTTTCCGCCATGCACAAACTGGCCACCGACGAAATCTTTCATTTCTACGCCGGCAGCCCGGTTCGCATGCTGCAACTTTTTCCCGACGGCAAAGGTCAGGAAATCATTCTTGGCCCGGATGTCCTTGCCGGCCAGGCTCCCCAAGTCGTCGTCCCAAAAAATGTGTGGCAAGGATCCTTGTTGGAACCGGGAGGTGACTTTGCTCTGCTGGGCTGCACGGTGGCTCCGGGATTTGACTTTGCGGATTACGAAGATGGGGATCGGGAAAGCTTGCGGAAGAAATACCCGGGATTCTCGGGGTTGGTTGCCAAGCTAACGCATTAGTGGTGTGTCGAAAAATTTTAGGGCCCGAAGTGGTCAGACTTGGCCGCCCCTTATTATGAGGAAAGGATTGATGATTAAGCAAAAAAGGGTCCAGCTGAAAGGGTCCGCTTAATATCCTATGTGTCGGGACGCCTTTCAACCTGCCCCATTTTCGGCTACAAATTTGGTAAAATTAATTTTCTTTGGCAACTAGCGCTTTAAATAATCTAAATGCTGTGATGGAGTTTCGCTTAGCATTCTTCTGCCCAAAATAGTGGTTCTTGCAGCAGAACATGCAAAAAGAAATGTTTGTGGCAAACGCGGTCATTGTTACTGACAACTTTTCTCCGTCCATCGTTAGCCAAATTTGGCTTGTTCGACACAACCTAGATGACCGTTTCATAAGTTCGCCGCCAGTTGTTTTCGTCGATAAGGACGAGGCCGATGCAAAATCCGTTCGTAAAGTTGTGGTCGATTTCCAAACCAAGCTCGTCCTCGTTGACGGTGGCGACGTTTGGTTTCGAAAGGAGTTCCTCGTATCAGGGGCTGGCCGGTGTATGTCCAGCGATAAGGATGGGCCTTTTTCCAAATTGTAATCATCCAGAAAACGCGTCAACCGTTCGACAAAGTCAGACACCGACGCGAAGTCGCCTCGACGCAGAAACTGTCGCGACAGCACGCTGAACCACAACTCCACCTGATTCAACCACGAGCCATGCCGGGGGACATAATGAAACACGTGCCGGTGCTCCGGATTGGTCAAAAATGCCCGGCGCTGCTCCTGGGTTCGCAGCAGGCCCGGTTGAAAATCGACGTCGTTGAGGTACGCCATCATCTCGCACAGAGCAAGACTGTGGTGGGTGTTCAAGTTATCGACGACCCAGTCAAACTTCTTCATCTCGGCAAAGTGCTTGGCGACATGCAGCACGTGAGCTCGGAAGTCCAGGCTGGTGCGTGTCGGCCCCAGATCCCACACCACCTCGCCGGTCGGCACCATGAAGCTGGCAATCAATGTCCGCGTCCCCAGGCGTTTGTATTCAAACTCGCGTTTCTCCGGTTTGCCGGGCTCGACTCGCTGCGTCGGTGCAGCACGCTGCAGAATTTGCATGCCTGCCTTCTCGTCGCAACAGATCACCAAGCGACCCTGTTGGTAGAAACGCGGCGCATTGACATACAGTTGACACACTTCCTTGGCCCGAGCCTCGAAATCGGCATCATGACTGTTAAGCCAGTAAACACTCTTGTGCGGCTTGAGGTCGGCCTCTTGCAGAACACGCCAAACCGTGGCCCGACTAACAGTTTCGGCATGAGCTTCGTTGATGATCGTGGCCGCGATTTCATCAAGCGTCCAGCCGTTGCCGGGGCGATCATGCTCTTGGGTGGTACTGGTGGCGACGGCCATGACCGCGACGCGGCCCTCAGGGGGAAAAACTCCGGGGCCGACCGGAGCGTGGAGCGTCTTGCAGGCCTTCTAGGCCGTGCTCACGAAAGCGTTCCCGCCACTGCCCGACCGTATGCCGATCGCAGTCGAGTTCGTTGGCGATCTGCAAATTCGAGGGATTGTCGGCGTC
>CAYYUU010001198.1:0-2446 GCA_964474955.1 uncultured Alcaligenaceae bacterium
CGGCCACAATCCGAAAATGTGCCAACTCCGAGTGAGCGGGAGGCTGCTGGTGGCGAAATTTTTTGAGAAAAGTTGCGAAATCGCCAAATTCTGAAGTGGCTCAACCCTAATTTATAAGTAGAGAACAAGGAACAGAAAGAAAAAGACAAGCGTTTCATGCGAAGGCGTGAAGCCGCTAAAATAAAGAATCGATCCTCAGTGTCCCGCAGTGATCTCTGTGGCTATTCTCTTGCTCTTCGCGGCTTCGCGGCAGACTCTGTCTTTTGTCTCTCTTCCTGATACCTATTCCCTCTTTGTTGGTGGGCCGTCGTTGCTGCGCTCCTTGCCCTACCCTACGAACAACTGAAACGAAACAAACGACTGGTTCGTGGACGACCAAGCCGGTGCGAAATTCATCGTGGAGAAGGCCGGAGAAGCGGTGTTTCGCAACGAAAAGGAGTTTCTCAGCACGAACGCTGCGAAAATGATGGTGGGCAAATTTAGGAACGCGAGTTGTTTGTGGATGCGAGGTCCACACACATTTGAGATAATTGGTGTTAGAAATCTCGCCCCCATCAGTTTTTATAGACAAGGAAACACCCAATTCTTCGTCCTCATCGGACCAATACGATTCTCGCGCCGGGTCCTTCCACCTCGCGAGGAATACTAGTACGCAAAGGGGGTTCTAATGAAGCGTTTGCTCGTCGGGTTGCTCGCCTGCAGCCTGGGTCAGTTCGTTTTCGCCGGGATGGCATTGGCCGAGACGAAATCGGCGTTGAAGCCCAAGCGGAAGGCCATGACGGTCCACGAACTTGCGGCCTTCATTGATCGCAGCGTGGCGGCGAAGTGGAAAGCCAACGACGTGACTCCCGCCCCGATTGCCAGCGACTCGGAATTCCTACGCCGGACGTACCTCGATTTGACAGGACGAATCCCGCGAGTCTCGGAAATCCGAGCGTTCATAGAAGACGAGAATGAGAAGAAACGCGAGAAGGCCATCAACGAACTGGTCGGGAGCGCCCGCTTCGTCGCCCACTTCGGCAACACCTTCCAAGACATTATTCTCCCGGAGATGAGTAACTTCCGGTTTCAAGCCTACCGACCGCAGTTCCAGCAATGGCTCGAAACGAAGTTCCGCGATAACGTCGGGTACGACAAAATTGTCCGCGAGTTGTTGGCGGCGAACGGCACTCCGACGTACGTGCGAGGCCAGCCTTACCGCCCCTCGAGTTCGGGCGTTCAAGCCTTTTACCTCGCGAACGAATCGAAGCCCGAGATGGTGGCCGCCACAACGGCGAAAGTCTTTTTGGGTGTTCGAATCGACTGCGCCCAGTGTCACGATCATCCCTTCGCGAAGTGGGAACGCAAGCAATTTTGGGAATTCGCGGCGTTCTTCTCGACGGTCCAACGTCGTCGTTTCGTCCGTCCCGGACAGCGTGTTCCGATGGCTCCCGTTGCGGGCAAGATCCAGATTCCCGAGACAAAGACCGTTGTCGAAGCGAAGTTTCTCACGGGGAAGGCTCCGAAAGTACAAGACGGTTCCAGTCCACAAGCCGCTCTGGCCGAGTGGGTCACTTCGAAGAACAACCCGTATTTCGCCAAGAATACTGTGAACCGATTGTGGGGACATTTCTTCGGCATCGGGATCGTCGATCCGGTGGACGAAGAAGCGGGAGCGAATCATCCTCCTAGCCACCCGAAGTTACTCGCTACGTTGGCCGATCAGTTCGTTCAACATGACTTTGACATTCAGTACATCGTCAAAGCGATCATGATGAGCAAGACGTATCAGCGAACGAGTAAGTTGACCCACAAGACCCAGCAGGATCTGCGCTTGTTTGCCCGGATGTCGGTCAAGGCCATGACGCCCGAACAACTTTTTGATAGTCTTGTCCAAGCCACCGGGTATCGGGAGACCAATCAAAACCAGATTCGTCGGCCTGTCTTCTTTGGCCGCAACACTCCAAGAGGTCAATTCCTGGCGGACTTCAAGAGGACCGATTATCCGACCGAGACCCAAACCTCGATTCTCCAAGCGTTGGCTCTGATGAATGGGAAATTCGTCAACGGTGCCACGAGCTTGCGGACGAGCCAAACGTTGACGGCAGTGGTCGAGTCTCCTTTCTTCACGACGCGGCAGAAAATTGAAACGTTGTATCTTGCGGCGCTAAGCCGGTACCCTCGGGCAGCCGAGTTGAGCCGACTCGAAGCGTATGTGAATCGCGGCGGAACGAACAAGAATGAGAAAGAAGCGTTGGGCGATGTCTTCTGGGCGTTGCTGAATACTTCGGAGTTTCGGTTCAACCACTAATGGTTCGCCGTACTCCAAAACAACCCGAAGCGCGAGCGAGGAATCCGAAAATACGAGTGCGGCAGCGAGCTGCCTCACTCCAAAACAAAAGAAACTACCAAAGCGGCGTCGAGCCGCCGCACTCCAAAACAAAACAAAACAAAACAAAATACCAAA
>CAYYUU010001199.1:0-2438 GCA_964474955.1 uncultured Alcaligenaceae bacterium
AGGGGTTCCTCCCGTTTTGCAACGCCGATGTCGTCACGAGAGCGACGGCCCGGTGCGACCAGCGAGTGGTGGGGTTCCGTCCCATTGGGGACAATGACATCCCGATCGTGCCGGTTGCCATCCTGTCGGATCCAACGGGATCCGATCCCCAAAGCTGGGAACACCAGGTCGAGATCGCTCGACCGCAAGACGGCTGGAAATGGGACGAGGACAAGAACGAGTTCAGCCAAGGTCCCGACGGAATTCCCGAAATGCGGGTCCGGCTCGGGGGCGATTCTTCCGGAGGTGGGCGGTCGGGTCGAGGGCGAAAGAAAGGTCGCTCGCGGCGAAAGAAAATTAACGCAACGTTGCTTTTGATCGGCACTCGGAACTTGGCCGAAGTGGTGCGACAGGTCCAGTCCGGAATCAGCCGGGAAGATTTGCAAACGATGGAGCCGCCGCAGACAAAACTCGTCCTGAATCCGAAGGGCGAGTTGGTCTTGCCCGGGTCGCCTTATTTTTCCCCAATCGCCCCATTGCGAAATTCATTCGTGGCCTTACAATCACGACGGAGTGGAGATACCCGGTTTTCCAAGATAGGGGCGGGCCCAAGAGTGTTCCCCTTGTTCGTCGGGTTCCGGGATGGATTACCGGTAATTCGCGGTTTCGTGGCCGCACGCGTTGTCGAGGTGAAGGAACCGAAGGATGGCCAAGGCATCGTCCTCGTGCTGCAACCGACCGTCCTCGCTGTGACGAACGCTGTGACCCAAGAAGCCAGACCCATTAACCGATACCTCGGCCGCTGCCGGTTGGTCGAATGAGCAGGGACAGCCATATGAGAGTTGTGGTCGCCGCGAAAGATCCCCATCGTCGGAATCAACTCCGTCAATTGGCCTTACATTTCGCCCAGGAGTGTGGTCCCGAGGACGCCGTGGGACTGGAGGACTTGGTCTCTCGAATGAATCCCCGTCGACCGGACCTCATTTTGGTCCCGATGGGGACAGAACGAGAGACTGTCCTCCGTACACTTGGGGGACTCGATGACAGTGTCCGACGTTTGATCTTCGTCGTGGGTCCTGGGAGTGATCGGTCGTTGCGTTCGGAGGTCCTGACTCACGGAGTGAGAGGCTACCTGGACGAAACGAACTTGCGGGACGAATACGAAAAGGCGTCTGCCCTGTTGGCCCTGCAGACAACAGCGTCCCCCCGTCAGCGCGGGAAGGTGGTGGCCGTCACGAGCCTGAACGCCGGCTACGGTGTGACCACGATCGCCACGAATTTGGCCTTCGCGCTGGCCGAGCAATCGTTGCACGCCGTGGTCCTCGGGGAGCTGGGGAACGGCGTTCCGGAGATTTCTTCGGCGCTGGACTTGGAGCCGCAGAACACGATCCTTGGACTGATGGACCAGTGGCAGCGAATGGACGTCGGGATGCTCCAGCGAGCCGCCGAAGTCCACCCCGCAGGTCTGCGTGTGCTGGCGTACCCCCAACAGACGCTCATGCCGACGGCCTTCGCCCCCAAGGCGGTGAGTCACTTCGTTATGCTCTCGGGGGCGGCCTTTGACTTTGCCGTCTTCGACCTCGGGCATGGTGTGTCTTCTGCCGCCGTCGCGGCCATGGTCGCCGCGGACATAGTTTTGGTCGTAACTCGGGGTGATGTTCCCGCACTTCGATCCAGTCGCGAATACCTCCGGTCCTTGCAGCGGAACGGAGTCGCGGAAGAGAAGATCCTCCGCCTGGCCAACCGGGTTGGTCAACCTCGCCAGCTGAGTTCGAACCAAATGGAGGAAGCCCTTGGGCTGTCCTTCCATGCCTGGATCCCCGAGGATACGGGGTCCATCAATGCCGCCGTGAACCAGGGCTTCCCGCTTGTCCAGATAGCCCGAAACCGCCCCATCATGAAGCGTTTCCGCAAACTTGCGGAACTCATAACTGGCAAGAATGCGTCTTGCCCACCTCGAACAGAGAAAAGGTGATGAGTGGTGAATTCAACAAGTATGGCGGTGGTTTCCCTCGCCCAACGGTTCCAACGGATCAAGGCCGACCTCCACAAAAAGCTGGTGGAGATGATCGACGTCTCGCTGTTGACACGGTGGCCCTCGGACCGCGTCAGTCGTGAAGTTCGGCGACTGGCCGAGGAACTGGTCCGCGAGAGTACCGAGCTGCTCAACGACGTCGACCGGGAACGCCTCATCGACGAGATCATGGCCGAAGCGTTCGGGATGGGGCCACTCGAACCCCTGATGAGTGATCCGGACGTCAGCGACATCCTGGTCAACGGTCCGAACGAGGTCTACGTCGAACGAAATGGGAAGCTCGAAAAGACCGACCTCGTGTTCGCCGACAGCCAACACCTCATGCAGATCATTCAACGGATCGCAGCCCGCGTGGGTCGTCGTGCCGACGAGAACTCGCCCATGGTCGACGCTCGTCTCCCGACCGGAGAACGCGTCAACGCCA
>CAYYUU010001200.1:0-2430 GCA_964474955.1 uncultured Alcaligenaceae bacterium
AACTGTGGCATGCTAATGCGAGTTGCTTGAGGTTATTTTGGCAACTGATGCGGTTCGCCGCGTTCCGAACTTTTTGGACTGCGGGAAGCAGGAGTCCAATCAAGATGGCGATGATCGCAATCACGACTAGAAGTTCGATGAGGGTGAAACCTTTTCTCTGCATGGCTCTACCTTGTAAAAACTGTGTAACAACTTGTCGTGGATGACTTGTCATGATTAACAATAGGTAATGATAGTTTCTATTTCATTCGGGCCCGAACTGTGCTTCCGATTCGTCACAGCGGCCGATCATTGGATTACATGAATCCTGGTGTTTCGAACCTAGGCAGATGAGAATTTCGATTGGGAAAATCAATAGTGCCTTGTGACTGCCCAACACACTGTGACTCCCCAACACAAGGAGAATGATTGTGCAGGCCAGCTCCCACTACTTTCACTGCCTTAGTCACACCTCGCACTAACAAGGGCATCAACTTTCTCCCAAATGAACCGACAGGTGTTTGGAGTTTTTTCGCGGCCTTACTACAACTACTTCATATCGTTCATTTCGAGCAATGACTAACCATATATATACACATGTACATTTAATTTGGATCTATTACTATTCCAACCGTGTCTCAGGTAGCCAGGCGGTTACGCCTGTTGTGCGGTTGTTGCCAGCCAAAGTTTGCACACCAGCCCATACTCAATCCGGATGCCGTCATAAAGGACCTCACCATGCCCACCCTTCAATCGACCGAGGAACTGCTTCAATTGGTGCGGGACGGAGACCAAGACGCGATAACCCAGTTGTGGAACCTTTACTTTCCTCGTCTGGTGACACGCGCTCGGCGGGAGTTGGCCGGACGGGATTGGGGGGTCGCGAACGAAGAAGATGTTGCATTGAGTGCGTTCAAGAGTTTTTGCCATCGGGCGCAAGCCGGAAAATTCCCGGATGTTCAGAAACATGATGATTTATGGCGGCTGCTCGTGACGATCACGGCGAGGAAGGCGACAAATTTGGCCAAGATGGAGCAGAGAGGAAAGCGAGGGGGGCCTCGTCAGGAGCAACGACGTTTGGCTTCGGGGTGCGAGGCGGCGCACCGGGAACTCGAACAACACGCCGCCCGCGAACCAGCTCCTGACGTGGCGGCTTTGTTACTCGAGCAATACCAAGAACTTCTGAGTCGTTTGGGGGACGGCAACTTGCTGAAAGTAGCTCAATGGAAGATCGAGGGCTACACGAATCAAGAAATCGCCGGCATGATGGGGTGTGTTCCACGTACCGTGGAGCGTCGCCTTCAAGAGATCCGGACCCTGTGGGAGAAGCCCGAGAGATGACCGAACCACCTGGGGATTCGATCACGGACCTTTCCGTTCAAGCCATTGCCCACCTTGAGCAGGTTTGTAGCGAGTTCGAAGCAGCGTGGCAAAACGGCGAATTCCCCCAAATCCAGGACTATCTTCAAACAACGCCGGAGCCGGAACGTTCTGTTCTGTTGCGGGAGTTGGTGTTGTTGGAATTGACGTATTTGTGTTTGTCCGGCAAACGACCAGACGTCGACGAGTATCGTTCGCAATACCCACACTTTTCGATCCCTTCCTTGGCGGAGATCCGCGAGCAACTCGGATTGCCGGCGGTCGAAGCCAGCGGCCAAGAACTTGGGGGGGATAAAACGGTCGCACTTCACCCTCCGCTCCCGCCCTCCCCGGCTCCGATGCCCTCCCGAATTGGCGGCTACCAAATCATCGAAGAAATCGCCCGAGGTGGAATGGGCGTGGTGCTTCGTGGGCGAGATCCGAACTTCCGTCGTGATTTGGCGGTCAAAGTTCTCCTGCATGATCACAAAGATAACGACGACCTTCGCCGCCGCTTCTACAACGAAGCGCAGATCATGGCTCAGCTTCAACATCCCGGCATTCCCGCCGTGCACGAGGCTGGCGAAGACGTGCACGGTTTGCCCTACTTCACGATGAAGTTGATTCAGGGCAACACGTTGGCCAAGTTGTTGTCGCGAAGGCAGAGCCCGACCGATGAGTTGCTCCGATTCGTATTGATCTTCGAATCCGTTTGCCAAACCCTCGCCTACGCCCACACGCACGGGATTATTCACAGAGATCTCAAGCCCAGAAACATCATGGTTGGGCCGTTCGGCGAGGTCCAGGTTCTCGACTGGGGGTTGGCGAAGGCGGGGGGGGAGGCGACCCCGGAGGAAGACCAGACCGACGATTCCGAAGCGAAGGAGGCGACCGTAACAAATAGCGCGGATGGGACAGAGGCCGGAAAGATCATGGGGACGCCTGCCTACATGTCCCCCGAGCAAGCCCGAGGCGAAGTGAACCTGGTGAACGAAAGGAGCGACGTGTTCGGGTTGGGGGCGATACTGAGTGAAATTTTGATCGGCAGGCCGCCGTACCACACAGGCAGCGCGAGGTCGAACCAGGCCTTGG
>CAYYUU010001201.1:0-2429 GCA_964474955.1 uncultured Alcaligenaceae bacterium
CGCGTGCCAAACGTCCGGTGACCCCTCGTGGACCGCGGCATTTCGTCACAAGTGCTTGAATTGGAATGACTTGTGTTTGGAGTACGGTGAGAATTTCGTGGACCAATTTGGGGCCCGGGGAGGACGGGCGGAGCGGAGGGACTTAGTTTTTAGCCAGGTTGGTCAGTTTCTGTGATTTGTTTTTCGACCCCCAGCCCGAGTTCGCGGAGTTTGTTGCGTAGCGTCGTTCGAGAGATTCCCAGGACCCGAGCAGCTTCGGCCTGGCTGCCTTTCGTGTATTCCAACACTTCTTCGAGAAGGACGCGGTCGACGCTTCGTTCGAGGGTTTTGTAAATGTCCGTTTGTTCGGACGCCAAGAGTGTGGTGACGAATTTTCGAAGGTCTGGGAACTCCTTCGTCTCGGTAGGGAGCGAAGAGGTTGTGGAATTCCCAGGGTCGATCGTTGGTGGCAAGTTGTCTGGGATGACGACGGATCCGGTGGCGTGGAGAAGGGCAAACTTGACCGCACTTTGGAGTTCGCGCACGTTTCCCGGCCAGTCATGGTTTTGGAGAAGGTCCAGGCACTCTGGGGTCATGGATCGGACGTCTTTTTGCAACTCGGTGGCAAAGCGTTCGCGAAAATGGTTGGCCAGCAGGGGAATGTCCTCGCGTCGGTGCCGCAGCGGGGGCAACAAGATGGTGATGACGTTCAAGCGATAAAAGAGGTCTTGGCGAAATTGACCCGCCGCCACTTGGTCGGCGAGGTTTTGATTCGTCGCGGCAATGATCCGGACGTCGGTCTGTATCGTTTCGTTCGCGCCGAGGCGTTCGAAGCGTTGCTCCTGAATTAAACGCAGCACTTTGGCCTGAACGGACAAGGGCATGTCGCCAATTTCGTCGAGGAACAGAGTTCCGCCATGGACTTGCTCGAACTTGCCGATGCGGCGCCGGTCGGCTCCGGTGAAAGCTCCTCGTTCGTGGCCAAACAGTTCGCTTTCCATCAACGTTTCGGGAAGGGCCGCACAGTTGAGAGCCAAGAACGGATTGTCGGCCCGACGGCTGTGCTGGTAAATGGCCCTGGCAACCAGTTCCTTTCCGGTCCCACTCTCGCCCAAGATCAACACGTTGACGTCTTGGTGGGCGACGCGGCCGATGGTTTTATAAACCTCTTGCATGGCTGTCGACTGTCCGACGATGTAGTCGGCTTCCCCCTCGATTGGTTCGTTCTCGAAAACGGCAGGGACTTGCCGCATCCGGCTGAGGGCCACGGCCTTGTTCAAGACGTCGCGCAGGTGGAGTAGGTCGACGGGCTTGAGCAAGTATTCGTAGGCCCCGCGTTTCATTGCCTCGATGGCATTGCTGGCTTGGGCATAGGCCGTCATCACGATGACGGGCACTCGCGAATTGATTTCTCGGATGCAGTCAAACGTCTCCAACCCGGACATGTCGGGCAAGCGAACGTCCAACAGCACGGCCGAAGGTTGATGTTCGCGGAAAGTCGCGATGCCCTGCTGTCCGGTCGCGGCCGTGAGGATCTCCAGGTCGGGGGACTGAAGCCCACGCTCCAGCGAGTAACGAACACTCTTCTCGTCGTCAACGATCAAAACTTTCGCCATGATGTTCGTCCGTCGTCAGAACCGAGTACTTCCTCGGACTCTGTCTTACTCGGGGGAGTCCTTTTTTTAGAGGGCCTTTGAAAAAGGACTCCGATAAACGCTGCCGTCGCTTCATTGTACATATCTCAGACGCCCAGGAGAACTTGAGCGAGATGTCAATTCGGAGCGTTCGGTATTGTCGAGACAGGGAGCGGGAGTCTGACGGAGAAGACGGCCCCACAAGTCGAACCATTCTCGGCCGTGATGGTGCCGCCGTGAGATTCCGCGATCCTTCGACAAATGGCCAACCCCATCCCAGTGCCAGTTTCTTTTGTGCTGACGAAAGGTTCGAAGATGCGTTGGTCGAGGTCGGCTGGCAGTCCCGCCCCGGTATCCTCAACGCGAACGACGGCGTCCGCTGAAGCCCTGGTCTCGATCTCGACACTGAGGGTCCCTCCTTTGGGCATGGCATCGAGGGCGTTGAGAAACAAGTTGAGAAACATCTGTTGGATCATACCCACGTCGACCGCGATGCGGACTGGAGTGGTCGGCCAGTTGCAGACCACTTCGATTTTTTGCAAGTTTGCCCTCGACTCGATGAGACGAAGCTGCGGATCGAGAATCGCTTGAACGGTCGTGATTTGGACACTTGGCTGGGGAGGCCGGGCGAAATCGAGGAAAGTCTGGAGCAAGTGGTCCATCCGATTAATCTCTCCTTCGAGCATGGCCAAGTCTTCGTCCGTGAGGCGACGAGATTCTTCGGGCAGCCGGGCCGCTTGGACGAGAACTTGAATGGCCATCAAGGGATTGCGGAGTTCGTGAGCCAACCCAGCAGCAAGTTGACCGATGGCAGCA
>CAYYUU010001202.1:0-2415 GCA_964474955.1 uncultured Alcaligenaceae bacterium
AGACGCTCGGTCTGCGTCGACGGTTCGGCAATAATGCCGTATTTGGCACCTCCTAACTCGTACTCATCATGACCCAACGCCAACAACTCTATCAAGCCATCTTGGAAAACCCCGAGGATACGTCGCGGCGTTTGATATATGCCGACTGGCTTGACGAAAACGGCAACGAACCCGACCGTGCCCAGGCCGAGTACATCCGGATTGAAATCGAGTTGGAAGAGATATCTGTATCCGATTCACGGCGAGAGTCGCTTTTGGAGCGCCGGTGGGAATTGAAAACCGAGTACGAGGAAACCTGGTTCGGTGAGTTGTTCGAGATCGCGGAGGAAGTCGATTACGAGAGAGGCGTGCCGAATTCTCTCACTCTGTCGGTCCGCGACTTCGTAGAAAACGCCGAGCGAATTTTTCAACTCGCTCCGATCCGGGATGGCTGGTTCCTTGAGGTCGAGGCAAACGCCGAAGCACTCGCTCGTTGTCCATTTTTCTCACGTTTCGAAACGCTCGGCTTTTCGCACTTCGGCGAGGCGGAACAGTTGTCCTCCTCTGTCATGAAGGTGTTAACCTCGTCGCCTCATTTTCCGAAACTGAAAGAGCTGTGGCTCGGCGGATGCAATATCGAATCCGAGGGATTGGTGGCCGTGTTGGCCGTCGAAAATCTTGCTTCCCTCGAAGAACTCGATGTGGGGGAATGTGAAATCGACGACGCCGGATGCGAGGCGTTCGTGAGAGCTTCGCACATTCGGTCACTCAAGCAACTCGATCTAAAACGAAATGCGGTCAGTGAGATTGGAGTTCAACACCTTGCGTCATCGCAACATCTCGCCGGACTCGAAGAATTAGATTTGAGCCACAATCCGTTGGGCAATCCCGGGGTAACTGCCTTGGCTTCGGCTTCCCACCTGACGAACCTAAGTTCTCTGAGACTGATGAACGTCGCGATGTCGCACACGGGGATGTTGGCACTCGCGGGCAGCGACATCCTGGAAGGACTCGAAACACTCATACTCTGCCATAATTTCATCGGAGACATGGGGTTGGAGTTCTTGCTGTCGTCCAAGCACCTTTCCTCGCTTTCGTTCTTGAGCTTGACTGGCACGGGAATTGAATCACTAGGAATCCAACGGCTCGTCGAACTTTGGCCGTTCGAAAACTTGAAGACGCTGTATTTGGATTACAATTCCGAAATCGACGGAGAAGGCTTGCAGGCTTTCTTCGCGAGTCCAAAAATCGCTACTCTCGAATCCCTGAATTTATCCAGTACCAACCCAGGCAAAGACGGGTTACGGGCCTTGGCGAATTCGCCATACGTAGCTGAGATCGACGAGATCCGGTTTGAGGCCAACGACGTTGGCGATTGGGCCGTTGACATCCTGCTCGAATCGCCCTACATCGCCGGAAAATCCGAGAGGTTGGTGCTCGGATTCGTACGCAGCGACCACGAGATCTCCGACGAAGGAATCAAGCGACTCAAGGACAAGGTGGGAGATGCTGTGTACTTGGGCGGTGACGTGTGTGAAGACGAAGAAGAGTAACAACGGAAGGCGAACCGAAGCCCACCTTCCGTAATTCTCATAATCCTCGGTCGACTTACTTCGGGGAGAAGGGGTGTTTGGCCGAGTCTTTTTTCGAGAGAATTTCGTCGATCTTGGGCTCGCCCTTCATGGCTCGCTGGATCGATTCCTTGGTGGCTGCGTAGTTATAGTCGTAGATCTTGGTGTCGTCGTTGGCCTCGGGGTGAATGAACACGCCGCAAACGATGCAGAGGTTGTCGGCCTGGCTCTTGTCGATCGTGCCATCCTGGACGCAGTCGGAAACGGCCTTCGCGACGGCAGCTTGGGCCGGTCCGAACATCTGAGCGGCCTGCTTCATTCCTTTGATGGTGACCTTGGTGATGAGCACCGTCGCGGGCTTACAAACCAAGTTCGGGGCGACGACGGCGAGCAACGACGTATGGCCCGCACTTTGGTTGGCCAACGCGTTCGCGAAAGCAGTCCCGACCGGGCCATCTTTCGAACCAATCAACAGGTCAATGTGAGCGACTTCGTTGCCATCACCAACCAGCGATTCGCCAATATAAAACGACATGTTGCAAACTCCTTCGAACGTCTGGGAATTCCTGGAAACCTTGAAAAACAGACTAACCAGGCCGAATCGGAGGTGCAACTGATTTTGCGAACGCCCGAGCTTCGATGGACCTGGTTTTTGCCCCATGATGCACGGTGTAGGAACTCGCCGCCAGAAAGCAACCAAAATGCGAATTTCTTTCGGATGTCGCGTCGTTCATTGTTCGTGGAAACTGTGTGTCGAGGGTAGTTGTCAATTTTCACGCAGGGCGTTCGTGTGCAAGTTGATGTCTCGGCCGTGACGTTTATCGCGTTGATGTTTTTGCGTTATTGGGACAGGACCGGTGTGCGT
>CAYYUU010001203.1:0-2415 GCA_964474955.1 uncultured Alcaligenaceae bacterium
TTCCAGCAGAAGGTAGAAAATGCGTACACAAAAAACACAAAAACCTCCGACACAGAGGTTTTGTGGGTTTTGTGGACCGAATTTCCCGTTCCCGGCTCGAATTTGAGAGTTCGCCACAAGCCACGGAAAGAGAATTGTGTCTATGTACGGATATCGAAAGGGAATGGAATTGCTACATCACTCAGTATGTGAAGATTATGTAATCATACCTTCACATACTGAGTGATGTTTCGACTTGGCTGTGATGTTGGTGGCTCGCATGTCCACGTTGTGCGGTGGTCTTTGGCGCGATTCTTATCGGAAAGAATAGGGTTGTAACCGGAGGTCAAACTCGTTGATTTTGTTTTCTTCCACGGTTCTGGTTAAGGGAGTTTTTCCCATGTGCCGGTACTGTTCGTGCAATCGAAAAACCGGAGCACGTCCCCTGGCAATGTCCTCTTCGAGTTGCGGGTCATAGACGATTACCTTATGTTCCCCCACGACTGCTCCTTCGCGTGCTGGATTTCCGTCGTAAAGCAGGACAAATGTGCCGTCTGCTCCCGTGACGGCGGAGGAGCTCTGCCAATGTTCTGCTTCTCCCTTGGGCAGTGGCGAAAAGGTCACGCGAACATTATCGAGGGGTTTTCCTCCGACGGTCACTCTTCCTTTGACGACGGCGAATGGGGGACCGGTGTCGCATCCACAAAGGAAGA
The DNA here is from genome assembly GCA_964474955.1 of uncultured Alcaligenaceae bacterium. Classification (GTDB taxonomy): domain Bacteria; phylum Planctomycetota; class Planctomycetia; order Gemmatales; family Gemmataceae; genus CAYRFQ01. Next base: position 693 of record CAYYUU010001203.1, read on the forward strand.
CGAAAAACAACGCAACAAGTACAAACCATGTCCGAGAAAATGAGTCAGCAAATCGTTGAGAGAACATCTTCCGCTCCCTGCGGGGCATAAAAAAGATACGGGCGTAATGACAATTCAAGCCACCAACGACAATTCCCTTCGTCCAGGTTTCGCCCTGATGGTGAGATTCTTCCATGGTTATGGGAGTTGGAAGGCAAGGTTGGAGGGATGATTCAATTCGGTGAATCCGTACCCGTCCATTTGACCATCAACAATTCGGGGCACAAGCCGACAATTGCTCCTGTTTTTTTGGCCTTGCAGCTATTCCGACTCCTTGCAAGGGCTTTTAGACACATAGACTCTCCAAGATTTCTGTTCTATTCACCAAGTCGAACTAATGAGAACAACCGAGACAGCGAAAGGGCGTTCTCGCAGAACATGACGTTGGGATGTGCGCAACACAGTGCCACGGTATACGAATGTTTGGGCAGTCGGATGAGTAAATGTTGTCTTTAGTAAAGTTGCTTTTTTAGTCCGCGAACAGTTCTTCGGTCGGTTGTTTGGATCGCTGCCCGAGCCGAGGAACGCGAAATTTATAGCTGTCCGTTTGTTGTTTTTGTCGTAGGTACACGCGGCTCGCGTGTACCTACGACGATCCGTTTGGAGTGAAAGGCGCCTCTACCCTAATGCGACACGTATTGCTCGGGACGCCCTCGCACCAACAATCCAACTGCGCTCAAAGTCCTTCATTCGCTCCGTTAAGCTTTCCACTGCTTCGCAGCAAAACCTCCCTGCCCTCAAAGTCCCTCGCTCGCGCTTCGGGTTGGTGAAACGCCAAGCAACCATACTCAGGGCAAGCTGTAGCGCCGCACTAACCCACTAATACGGACGAAGAGTTAGAATGATGCATCGCGTATGTCTGTGTCACCATGCCTATTATGTGCCCAGAACGTAGAAGCGGATAAGTCGAACGGTCTAGAAGTGAGTCATGAGCAGTAAAGTTTGCCTGCTCGAATTTGTCGGCACACTCTGTGTTTTCAGGTCGATTCGCAAAATGAGTCCAGTTTCGAGAATATCCTCACCAGATTACCTTGATGTGGCTACTTTGTGGGAAACAGAGACGATAAAGTGCATCTTATTGTTTGTGCTTATGGCAAGGAATTTCGTTCTGGTAAGGAGCCGAGGTCGAATCCTGATTTTCTCAACGGAAAGGTATACACCGATGCAGCAAGGTAGAGTAGTTCGCCCAGCCCTCGAAGGCCTTGAAGACCGCGCTTGTCCGGCGCCGCTGAATTTCATGTTCGATGGGATGGGGAACTTGACGATTACAGGAACACCGGACAATGCGGGTGGTGGGCTCACGGTTCTGGTGACGGCTCCGAATTTAGTCGACGTCATGGACGGGGCAAACTTGGTTCTGGATGACATCCCCGTGCCCGGGAACATCACGATCCGAACAGAGGGCACGGACGACACCATCATGGTGAACGTGGACTCCGGCGCGACGATCGGGGGAACACTGACGGTCGATCCCGGGGTGGGCATGAATAACGTGTTGGTCCAGGGTGCTCCAGGGGCGAGCATCGGCGGAAACGTCGCGTTGAACAATCTCAATGGGCCCGGAGATGGTATCTTCGCGCTTGGTGGCGGGCCATTTTTCGTCGGCGGTTCAGTCAACGTGAACTCTCGACTTGTCTATATGGGCCTGGATTTTAGCGTCAGCGGGATGTTCATTGGTCGCGAT
>CAYYUU010001204.1:0-2414 GCA_964474955.1 uncultured Alcaligenaceae bacterium
GCGCTTTGGGTTGGTGTCAGAATTCCTCGCTCGCGCTTTGGGTTGGTGTATTTTGCCTTGCGGCAGGTCGCTCCTGCCTCCGACCTCAACACCAACCCACCCAAAACAAAGACAAAACCAAATTCCTTACACTTCCAACACAATCGTCATCGAGCCACTGTTGGGGTCTTCGCTGATTTCCTTAATCTGACCCATCTGCGAGGCCTTCCGCTTCAGAGCAGTTCCGGTGACGGCGTTGGCAATTTGGTCGAGTTCTTCCTTCAAATCGCCGAGGGCTTCTTCGAGCTTGGTCGTCAACTCGCTTTGGAGTTTCTCTTCTTTCTCCTCGACTTGTTTTTCGAGTTGCTTCTTGAGTTGTTCGCTCAAGGCCTTTCGCGTTTTGTTGGCTCCGTCGCCGTCTTGGTCGTAAGAAAGGCCGGTTCGCTCGCCTTCGACGTTGACCTCTTGCTCTCCAGAAACTTGGACCGTGACGCTGGCGTCTCTTGGATTGACGACGATCTCGATGCCATCGTCTTCGCGGACCCATACGTCGTCGCGTTTCTCGAAGCCACGACTTTCGAGTTCCTGTTCGAGGAGGTGACACATCTCCTCTTCGGACAAGACGTTGAGAATTTCCAACACGGTTTTCACGTGATCCGTGCCTTTGATCACGCGGGAGACTTGTTCGCTCACCTTGATTCGGTATGCTCGGCTCATGAATCAGTTCCTTTCGTTCGAGTTCAGGGCCATTCCGGTCGAGCCGAAACTCTCAGGGATGGCGAGCAAGGCAAATAGACCACCCGGTTGTGGGGGATGGTGGATTAACGTAGTTGTATCAGTTGTTTTTCGCCCCGCGAAAAGAGCACAAAGAGAAAAAACTTTTCGCGGAGCGAAAAGCAACTATCTTCATCCTAAGTCGTCGTTCGCATGGGCTCAATCGTGTCCAACAGAGTCTGCGTTCGTTGATACAACAGGCTCCCGTTCCAGCGTTCCCAATCTTGCTTATACAACTGGCTCGCGGCGTACTCGTCATCGAAATACCCGACCGCCGCCGCTCGTTGCTCCCATTGTCGCAATCGTGTCATCATTCGCGGGACAACCAAAGCTGCATTATACGTGTCGGTTCGGTCCTGCAATCGCGTTCCCGCGCTTGTGAGCTGTCCCGTCCACCATTGCGGCTGTGCGTTCTCGGGAATCAAGCGATACATTGTGGGGAACAAGAACCTCGCGAGGTCAATTCGATGGGCTCCATCGATTGCGTCGAAGAAGGCGTTGAGTGTGTGTTCTTGCGATCGCCCGACGGCTTGCATCCTCTCCCACTGATGAATCTTACCTTTGGCCTTTTCGATCTCGATCCATCGCTCGCGGAGTTCGTTTTGCAAGCCTTCGAGATAATAGGCACCTGGTGCTTTCGCCCAAATCGCAAAGTCCTCGGCTTTCGGTGGCGGAGCATCGGCGAAGTCATCCGGAAAGCCAAGCCGACAAAGAGCATTTTTCCGAAACACCGACAAACTGGACATGTATTTGATGGTGTCCTTGAGCCGCAACGCTCCGAATGTGTAAAACAAAAACAACATGTCGGCGGCCGTCAAACCTTGCTCTGGTTTTGGCCAGTTCTTTTTCTCTTTCTCTTTCTTCTTGTCCTTTTTTTTGGTCGTCGTTTGTGGGACCGCGACGTTTTCCGACGTCAACCAGATCAGGAGCCGGAGCGGATACTCGGAAAATTCCAACTTCAGTTCTTCCGTCGTGTGCCGTTCCCAAATTCGACCTTCGACGACTTTTTCGCCTTTGAGGTGGCGTTCCTTCCACCAACCGCTCGTTCGGGCCAACAACGAAATGCATCCACGCGAGAGCGTCGATTTGACGATCTCCACTGAGGCACGCGACAAACACGGCGGTTCCGGCGTCGTCGCCGTGAGCAAAGTAAATGCCCGATTCTCCGGACCACGACGCAGCAAGAACTGCAATATCCAGAGCAATTCCGTCTCGAAACGTGAGAGCCTGGCCGGTCCCGACCCCTCCGATTCCTCGTCGTCGAGGTCCTGAACGTCGTCGAGGTCCAATTCTTCGGGTTCTGCTTTTTTCTTTCGCCTCTTCTTGGCCACGTTTGCTTTCTCTTGCCTGGTGGGTGACTTGTTACTTCTTGGTGTTCTCGATCAGTCGTTTCCAAAGCCCCTTCGCTTGCCGTGCCGGGAAACCATTGATGGTGACTTCCCCGCCGACCATCCGAATTTCGAGCGTATCCTTCTCTTGCCACCTGGCGTCGTCTTCCTGGTATCGATCCGTCAGGAAGTGAATCCGTTGATTCTTCGAACCAATCCAACGCCGCGTCGTGTCGGGTTGGTCGCGGTCATAGAGTCCGTCCACCAGAATGTCGGTGTGCGATAATAGGTCGTGCATGGAAGGGTTATCGGTCTCTCGAATCTCCTCTATGG
>CAYYUU010001205.1:0-2413 GCA_964474955.1 uncultured Alcaligenaceae bacterium
TCGAGCGTTACCTCAACGACGAAGCCGTCCAAGCGTGTCCGCCGTCGGCCTGGTATCACTTGAAGAAATTCGTTCGACGGAATCAGTCGGGGTTGGTCGCTGCCGCGGCGACGGTCTTCGTCACGATGTTTGTGGTTGTATTTGTGATCGTGAGTCAGGCTTACACCAATAACCGAGTGCAGGCCTCGTTCGAGAAAGAGCAAAACGCGCGAAAGGGAGCAGAGAAAGCTCGCCAGAAAGAAGAAAACGCGCGTAAGGAAGCAGAGAAAGCTCGCCAGAAAGAAGAAAAGGCTCGCAAGAAAGAGGAGCAAGCTCGGCGGGAAGAACAACGACTACGGTATTACCGGCAAATCAGTCTGGTTCGTTACGCGTATCTCGACAACGATGTCGAACTGGCCGAGAGATTGCTTGAGAAGTGCCCGGCACAGCTCCGTGGTTGGGAGTGGCATTATTTCAAACGAATCTGTCGTGGTTATGTTAGAGCATGGACCGTCCCTGCGCAGCTAAGACAGCTTGTCAAAACTGAAACCCAGTTGCTTGGCTTAATAATCAGCGATAACGAAGACCACGAGGATATGAAGAGCTTTGTCATCGACGTCGCGACAGGTAAGCGATTAGTTGAGATGCCGGTCAAGAGGGAGAGATACGTCTATCTGAGTCACAGTGGAAAATGGTTTGCGCACTCCGCACTGGGAAAGGGATCGGAGTGGAGAACAGGGGTCACCAAGCTCTTCAAGCTGCCCTCTGGTGAACTCGTGCGCGAATGGAAGAACCTGAGCGGGTCTGTCGGTGGTGTTTCGAACCATGAGCGGTTTCTGGTCATTCGTGGCAAGATCAAGGACATCAAAACAGGCGAAACTGTGTTCGAGGGCAACCAGACTGTGTTCGAGGGCAACCAGAATCGCAGCTTCGGCCTTGTGATTTTCGGCGATGGCAAGACGTTCGCCCGTCGACTCCAAGGCGCTGTCGAGTTTTGGGACTTGTCCAACTCGAAGGGTAAACCGCGCGTTGTGAAGTTCGAGAGTAGAACAATACCCAGGGCGTTTGCCCCTGATGGGAGCCGGTTCGCCAGTTTTGATGTGATAAGAAGTGAGGACGGCTTTATTTGGGATGGCAAAACCGGGAAGTTGCAACACACCCTGAGAGGAAACCGACACCTGTTCGATTCGATGCAGTTCAGCCCCGATGGGAAGCAACTGGCATCCGGTGGAATAGATCAGACCGTGCGGGTCTGGGACTGCGAGACTGGAAAACAGCTCCGCATTTTCCGTGGTCACACTTCGATCGTGACTCACCTGACGTGGAGTAAAGACGGGAAGACTCTATACTCTGGCACTTTCAATGGGAGAGAGATCAAAGCGTGGGACACCACACGAGATCAAGACGCATCGGTGTTCAAGTGTCGCGACACTCCCTACGGGGCAACAGCTTTCAGCGGAGACAGCCGTTACCTTCTGAGGAACGCTTTCGACAAGGTCCAAGTAAGGAATGCCCGCGACGGGAGTTTGGTCATAGAAAAACGGATGCGAACCGGCAGCTTTGGCCCCCCTGGGTTGGCCGGTACTCCTGATGGCAAGCAGGTGGTACTAGGTTGGGGGAGCAGTGTCAATGGAGCACAAATTTACGATATCAAAAGCCTGAAACATATTCGAACGTTTCAGGCGAAAGGCAACCCGCCGATCCCGTCTGTTGCGGTCAGCCCAGACGGGCGTTTTCTCGCAGGTGGTGGTCGAGACCGACTAGTCCACATCTGGGACTGGGTCACAGGAAAAGAAATCGCCACCTTGGGACCTTTGAATCGCACCGTTACTACCGTTGCTTTCAGTGCCGATGGTCAGAGGCTCTTCGCCAAGACCGGTATGATGTATCCATTCGATGATAGGCGGCCGGAGTTTCCAGAAGACGATGAAGATGCCCCACCCATGGTCAAGGTCTGGAACTGGAGAACCGGGAAAGAGGTATATGGTCCACAGTGGTCCGGGGCGGTCCGTTTTGGGACGGCGTTCCATCCCACTGGGACAATCCTTGCTGTTCCTCACAACAATGGGACCATCCACCTGGTAAATATTGACAACGGTCAGACAATCCGCCAATTCACTGCCCGCCGTGGCCGCCTCGGACGTTTAGCGTTCACCCCCGACGGGAACCGGCTGATCAGTTGTGAAGGAATGGGCAATATCAAAATCTGGGACGTGCATTCCGGCGAAGAAATCGTCACGTTGCCGCATTTGCCACTCTCCGTGACCCACCTGGCTATCAGCCCAAATGGTCGTTATATCTGCGCCGCAACAAAAAGAGACACGCGAATTTACGACGGAAGTCCCATCGAGAACTAATTCCAACTACGAATCGGAAAAACGGTCGGTGAGCCGTTAGCGCCAACCAACTCCTCACCGACCGCACAGACTCCGTC
>CAYYUU010001206.1:0-2411 GCA_964474955.1 uncultured Alcaligenaceae bacterium
CCGAGAACGCTGATCAACCGTGAATGCCACTTGGCAAGAAAGTATTGATGTCGGCTCACCCCCCGGCTTAACACCGAATCGGCCAACGTTCCTCGCTCGGACGAGATGCAACCAGCCGTCAGGACAATGATGAGCGTCACGCTCCCCAAGACAATCCAACGAACGAGGTCGGACATGACTTCGCCCGTTGTTTGGATCATTCCCGCTTCACGATACGCACCGACTCGGTAGAGTAAGTACCCAACCGCGACCACGACTGAAAGCAGCACCCAAACTCGATAGAGCCAACTCAACAATGTTTGGTGTAAGTCGGCCTGGAGCACTGCGAGGTACGGCAGGAATCGGTTGAACCGAGGACGTGCTGGCGCTGGGGTTGTTGGGGTTTCGCTCATATGGTTCGTGGATTGTTGAGAGCTGAATCAGTTTTACGCACTTGAAAAGTTGCTTTTCGCTCCGCGAAAAGATCCTGAAGACAAACAACATTTCGCGAAGCGAAAAGCAACTTTTCGTTTGCCCTTCTTCTCGCGACAAGCATCATGCCGCATCCGGTTGGAACGCTCCCGCGAATCCGGTAGCTTGCTCTCGCCCGATGAGATCCAGAAATGCTTGCTCCGTCTGGTGTCCTACTGTTCGAATGCTGATGACGCCGACCTTGCTATCGGACAGAGTGACGAAGATGTTCGCCAGGGCCGTTGTGTTGACCGGATCATCGTTGAGCACAACTTCCATTCGTTTTTGGCGGACCGAACATTTCGTCACTTCGCCCAATCCGGCGATGGCTTGGGCGGCCGCCTTGATGGCTTTGCCGTCGCCCTCAAGATCCAGTTCAAAGTGGTTCTTGCGCATCCGGCCTTTCAGATCCTGGAGTGTTCCCTGGAAGATCAAATGTCCACGGCTCATGATGGCGACGTGGTTGCACACTTCGTCGACGTCGGCGAGATTATGACTCGACACAACGAGGCTCTTTTTCTCGGCCAGCGCCTTGATCAACTCAAGCATACTTCGTCGGCCTTCCGGATCGAGTCCGTGCGTCGGTTCGTCCCAGATGAGCACTTCGGGTTCGTTGATGAGACTCGCCGCGACGGCCAGCCGCGCCGTCATACCGTTCGAGAACCCGTCGATGATCTCGCCCGAAACCGGAAGCAATCCGACCGAGCGAATCAAGGAGGCCAGCCTAGGCTTTCGGACGTCGCGAGGCATTCCGAAGAGCCGGGCCATGTGGTCGAGGTAAGTGATTGGCGTCATCCCGCGTGGAAACTGTGGGTTCGTGGGGATGTAGCCAATGCGGCAACGAAGGTGCGCGGAATTCGGCGTCATCTTCTCGCCGAACGCTTTGACCCATCCGGCCGTCGGGCGGTGGAGTCCGAGGATCAATCGGAGCAGCGTGGTTTTTCCCGCACCGTTCGGACCAAGTAAACCGAGGACGCACCCCGCAGGCATTTCGAGCGTGACGTCATTCAGGGCGATCTGGCGGTTTTGGTAGATTTTTGTGAGGCGATGGGTTTCGATCACGAACCCATCTTGTTTTTCGGCCACGAACGTACCTCCTCACTCACCCCACCTTGTTTGCAACCTTGGCGCACAGTTCTCCTTGCCCTGAATTCGACTTCCTTCGGATCACCTACAGAGAGTGGAAAATATAGATATCTACGATACACGGATTTATCTTTACTTCTAAATTCGGCACGTCGCAGATGATTCATTACCCGAATCGACGATTAGGTCAACACCTATGAACGTCGTATGATAATTTGGAGAAAATACAAAGTTCACGGAAAAACCCTCACCGGAAAAGTCGCCCTTCCCCCTTGCCGTCAGCCGATGGACTCGTACATCACCCTCAAGTTGCCACCCAATGGGAGCGTTCGATGTTGTTGCGACTTACTCACTTTTTGTTTTTCCTTTTCAGTTGTGTTCTTTGTGGCAGTGCTCAGGCTCAACGTCCCACGCCAAAAGGAAAGAAGTCGATTCGCGAATACTTCGCGCAAGAAACGAAAGAAATCGAAGACCGCTGTTTGGCCGACATCAACACGCTCGCCGACTGGAAGAAGAAACGCCCCGAATATCGGCGGCAATTCCTGGAAATGGTTGGCCTTTGGCCCATGCCAAAAAAGACAGACCTCCGTGTCAAAGTGACAGGAAAAATCAAGACTGATAAATTCACGATCGAAAAAATTCATTTCCAATCGAGCCCCGGATTATACGTCAGCGGTAACCTTTATGTACCCAAGAATCTCAAGGGCCGAGCACCTGCGATCCTCTACGTTTGCGGACACGCGCGGACGATCATCAATGGGATCTCGTATGGTCAGCACGTAAACTATCAACATCATCCGAGGTGGTTCGCCGAGCATGGTTACGTGTGTCTGATCATCGACACATTACAACTCGGAGAGGTCCAGGGCATCCAT
>CAYYUU010001207.1:0-2411 GCA_964474955.1 uncultured Alcaligenaceae bacterium
GGCGCCGCAACCAGAACAGCAAGCGGAAGGTCTGTCGCATTCGGATTGAGCAGTCGTGGTTTGGGAAATTTGCTTCTCGCTACGCGAAAAGATCTTCGGCTTAGAAATCTTTTCGCGAAGCGAAAGGCAAATTTACCAAAGCCGACTGCGTAACTCACCTCGCGGTGGGCCGATGGCTCTCGTATGATGTGGCCCGAGTTCAGCACCGGCTGACAGCTATTCTTCGAACCTGAGCCCCCTCTCCACGACAACATATGACCGACCTTGACCTAACTATATTCGCGGAAATCATCGCGGATCATTATTCGCTCGAACCGACATGGGTTCGGTTCCAACCGTGTGACACCGGTAAATTCAACCACACATACTTCGTCGACGGTACTCCTGAATCGATCGTCTTGCGTATCGCTCCTGTTGACGACCCGTCCCGATATCTCTTCTACGAATATCGGATGATACGGCAGGAACCTGAGCTGCACGAAGTCCTCCGAAGAGACACTTCGGTTCCCGTTCCACGAATCATTCTCGCCGATTTTTCGCAAAGCATGACGGACCGCGACTTCCTCGTCCTGGAGCGAATCGAAGGTTACCCCATCTCGGACCATCCCGACCTGACGTCCACGAAACTTGATGACGTTCTCCGGGCGGTGGGGCGATGTCTGCGTGAAGTCCACGACGTCACGGCGAACAAGTATGGATACCTTCGTGATGGCGTGATGACTCCGCAGGACGATTGGGCGAGGGCGTTCACGATTATGTGGAATCGTTTGTTAGATGACGTTGATGCGTGTGGCGGTTATGACACCGACCAGGCAACGATGCTGCGGGGATTGTTGGACAAGTACCTCAACGTGTTTGACCGAGACGTCCCGGCGTCGTTACTTCACATGGACGTGTGGGGACAAAATATTCTTGCCGACAACGCCGGGAATCTGACGGGCTTGATTGATTGGGACCGCGCCCTTTGGGGAGACCCCGAGATCGAGTTTGCTGTGCTGGACTATTGTGGGGTGTCCGAGCCTGCGTTCTGGGAGGGATATGGTCGGAAGCGAGACGCCACGGCGGAGGCGAAAGTCCGTAAGGTGTTTTACGTCCTCTATGAGCTTCAAAAATATATATTTATTCGGAGCCGACGCGGTGGATCACCACGAGAAGTGGCTCACTATCGGCGGCAAGCTCTTGACCTCGCGAAATGTTTGGAATGACCGGAAGAAGTGAGCGGACCACGTTTGGTTTGGTGACAGCTGTAGGTCATCCACACGCATTTCTACAAGCCTGAAGCGCGAGCGAAGGAAAAAGAAGAATCCTTCGCTCGCGCTTCAGGCTTGCAGAAATGTACCCAACTCAAGCGGAAACCGCTTTAATCGGTTGAAGGATCACCCAAAAAAATAACAAGATTTGTATCTCCCCGCGCACTTTTCCGCAGATCCTCTATGAGGTAGTTCGCCACAACTCCAGAGCCAAACTTCAAGAAGAGAGTACACATGACATCAAGAAAAAACACGGTTCGTGCGTTTGCGGGAGAGTACTTTGTTGCATTGCTTGCACTTGGTATCGGCGTGAACGTGGTCCGAGCCGAAACGGGTTCCGCGCTGACCGAGGCCGAAAAACAAAAGGCCTTGAAAATGCACAATGACGCCCGCGCCGCTGTGGGCGTCGCAAAACTGGCTTGGTCCAACAAGCTGGCCAAATACGCTCAAGCTTGGGCGGATGAGTTGGCCCGAAAAAACGCCTTCCAACACCGTCCACGGAATGGGAAGTGGGCGCAAAAATACGGCGAGAATATTGCCGGTGGGTTTGGCGAGAATCACGTCGCCATTGGTGTTCAACGCTGGCTCAAGGAGAAGGACTTATATAAAGGTGAGGCGATCAATCGAAAGAATTATCTGAAGTTTGGACATTACACGCAAATGGTCTGGGGCAAGACCACTCAAATCGGCGTGGGCAAGGCGAAGGACAGTCGGGGGAAGTGGATCATCGTGGCGAACTACAACCCACCCGGAAATGTCCCCGGCCAAAAACCGTACACCGGGAAACGTCCGAGGAAGCAACCACCTGTCGAAAACTGCGCCCGCAAGACGCCTCGTGGAAGTCTGGAGGAAAATAAAGTAAGTCGTCTTTGCCCAGTGCGAAAGACGACTCTCCCAAAATTCGGCCCCGCGCAACCCAAAACCAAACCCTAAACCACGTTCACTTTGAGACCGCAAGTTTGTGAGTGGCCGGAACCCCTCATCCCCAGCGTTTCCCGCTTCGCTCAGATCCGGCCTTCTCCCCGCTTGCGGGAGAGGGCCAAGAAAGATAACACTGTGGGTGAGGGAAAAACTTTCGGTCTCAAAGTGAGCGCGGTTTAAGTAGACCCCTACAACGTCGGTTGGATTTCCAAAAACAGGTCGGCAAGGCGCACGCCCAAT
>CAYYUU010001208.1:0-2410 GCA_964474955.1 uncultured Alcaligenaceae bacterium
CAAGCGACTTGAACGTAATATGCTCGATTTCCGACAACGTAACCTCGCACGTGAACGTAGATGGGGAGCTTTTTGCCCTCCACGACTATTTCCAACCCACGATGTTTGCCCAGTTTTATTTTCCTTTTGGTGCGGATCACCCCTTTCGTAGAGTCGAGAATGCCTTTGAAGGTCGCATCAAGAATCTTGTGATCTTGTTTCGGTGTTCCAGCCTTCATCTCTGCTGGCAAGTCCACAAAACCCACCAAACAAGACCCGCTTCGCATGGAGAAGGGACAGACCAAGGCGATGAGCTTGAGCTTCCCAAATTGGCTCCGATATGTTGTTGTTTCTTCCTCCGGTTTTGCCGGGAATAATGCCTGAAATTTTCCCTTCTTGTGCTTGACCTCTTTCCACTCCGAATCTGTTCCGCCAGAAAACAATGCAGCCCAGACGATCATGGTGCAGGCAAGTAAAATTTTCATCAGGACGTTCCCCGTTTCGACTCTCCGATTTGGAAGGAAGCGAAATTACTGACTTCCCAACAACAACCCAACCGCCAGCAAAGGCTGGACTTCGACTTTCGCCTGTGCGATTTCCGCCTCTACTTTTCTCCGCCCACCAGCCCCAGATTTCGTTTGCTGGCGTGCATGTTGGAAGCTCGCCACGGCATACGCGAGTGTTGTCTCCGGTTCGATTTTCCGTTTCTGCTTGAACGTTCGTTTCCATTCTGGGGAGATCGTGTCTGGGTCCGCCGTTTCCCCGGCCCCAAGAAGTTTGAGATAGGCTTCGGACTCCGGATCGGGTAACGCCGCCAAGGCGGTCTTGAGCATTTTCTGATCGCCCAACTTGGCATAGGCTTCCGCCCTTTGGTAAAGCAATGCTGGTGAATTCAAGTTGGGTGCCCCGATTCTCGGGATCTGTTTTTCGGCGAGCTCCATACTTTTCTTGGCCGCATCGGTATTCCCCTTGGCCAGTGCGATTTCGGCAACCGCAAGTGCTGCTCGAAAGCGACCAGGATAAGGCCCATTTCGTTGAATGATCTCGAACGCTTCGTCGAATTTCCCCTGACTCGCCTTGCCGCTCGCAAAGCTATACCGTTGAAGGAAAAAAATTCTCGCGTCCTTGTCTTTCGGGAGTTTGGCGATTTTGTCGATTGCCTCTTGATGTTTTTTCGCCTCTTCCTCCTTACCTGCTTCGGAAGCACGACGGGCGAGTTCGTGGAACAACCGCAACTGTTCGGCACTGAGCGTCACATACGCCTCGTCCGTCCCTCGCACGATTCGCGGGGCCATCTGGTTGGTGATCCCAACCGCCAAATCAACCTTGTCCGAGTCCAACAGCATCCGATTCAGTCGTCGCAACGCCATGAGTTTCGCGTCGATCGAGTGAATCGGATCGCCCGAACCAATTGCGTCGAGCGTCCGGCGAAGTTGCGATTGCACTTCTCCCCAGGACAATTTTGTTTTCTCCTCGACTTCCGCTTCTGACCCGCCAAGGGGAATTTGCGCTTTCGCAACTTCCAGGAGGAAAAGTTGCTCCGCGGCATTTTGCCCGCGTCTCTCTTTCTTGCTGGCCGCGTTGATCATGAAGATCGCTTTTTGGAAATGCTTCTTCGCGACCTCCGGCTTTTTCTCTTGGCGATAGTATTCCCCCATCCCCTTGTAAAACGTGGCTTCCCAGGAAGGAGGCATTTTCTCCTTCGCTGCTTTGAATTTCGCCTCGACGAGTTGGAGTGCCTTCTTGTTTTGCGTCTTGATCTGAAGATTCCGTGCGGTGATGTAAAGCCCGGCACCAACCGCAACGACGACAAGCCCAATCAGCACGCGGTTAATCCAGATGGTTGGGCTGACCGGTTCTTTCTCGACTTTTTCCGGAACGGCTCCGGCCTGTTCCAGCGAACTCTGGGTCACCGTAACTTTGCGGGCGACGTTGTCGTCGTGAGCGAAATCGTCTTGCTTGTCTTTCCGCAGAGCCTCGGCTCGCAGTTTGTCGACGTTCGGATTTTTCCAGTCCCCTGGTTTCTGTTCTTCCTGCTTCTCCAACTTCGGGACACGGATGAGTTGTCGACATTCGGGATTGGGGCATTGCGTCTTTGTGCCTTCTTCCTCCACGGGTACTTCGACTTCTACTTCGCAATACTCGCATTCGAACTTGATGGTCTCCGGCGACTTCTCCTGGGCCTTCTCTTTCTGCTCCTCTTCCACAAGCGCTTGGAGTGCCAGTTCTTCGGCCAACGCTTGTTGCTCTTGCGTCACTTTCTGCGGGACTGGCTTATTATTCAGTGCGGGAATGGCGACTGGCTGTTGACACTCGGGGTTTGGACATCGGAGACGTTTTCCGGCGAATTTGTCCGGGGCGCGAAGATATTTTTGGCAAGCTCGGCATTGAACTTTGATCGGCATGAGATGTGCCCCGTGTAGCGCAACCC
>CAYYUU010001209.1:0-2404 GCA_964474955.1 uncultured Alcaligenaceae bacterium
TTTTGAAGTGGAAGGTAGAAAATGCGCACACAAAAATCACAAAAATGCCAGGTCGGGTATTTTTGTGTTTTTTGTGGACTGAATTTCCCATCCCCCGTCTCAAATTTGGGATTTCGCCACACCCATCGGCTGGGAACTTCTGAGAGTGACTCGGGCTTGGGTTGGGAACGACAACAACAGCGATACTGCCCGTTGGAAGCCGGAAAGGCCCAACTCAATGCGACCTACACAAACGAAATACGCTCGATGTCATTTCGCGTTCCCGGTGAAAGAACGCATCTCTTTGGCGTTCTTTCCAAGGAGCCAAAGGCGACACGAAAAAACCAAGACAATGGTTACGGCACACGGAGTGTGCCTACTACTTTGATTACGGCACACGGGACCGCGAAATAAATGTCTGTCCGTTTTCTTGAGGGCTTTTTCAAAGTCCCTCGCCCCGCTTGCGGGGAGAGGGATTTAGGGTGAGGGGTGTCCAAGCAAAAACGGTTTACGCGATATTTTCCGAGGTTGGCGAGCCCGACGCAAGAACCCCTCACCCGCAGCGTTCCCCGCTTCGCTCAGATCTGTCCCTCTCCCCGCAAGCGGGGAGAGGGACTTTGAAAACCGGACACTCATTTATTTCCCGTTCTCCGTGTGCCGTTGTCTTTGGTTTTATTTTGGAGTGCGTCAAGCTGGCACAGTTCAAAACAAAAATGGTGGGCCTTCATCCTCAAGACTCCTCGCCCACCTTACATTTACATCCTGTGATGGAGCAGAGAAACACATGAGCGTTTGGCCATTTCTATTCGGCTTCGGATTGGGATTCATTGCGGGTACATGTTTTGGCGTTTGCATAGGCATGCGATTGGGATATCGTTTTGGAGCCCCGGCATTATGTCTCGCGGGATGTTTGGTCGTGATCGCGGCGGCCTTCGGTTTCTCCGGGTGGCACTATTGGAAGCTCGGCACGTTACCGAGCCCGGAACATTTGATGCCGCCTCTGAAAGAAGGCTATGCCAGCACGGTGAATGAATCATTGGGGATCGCTGGTGCTCTGGCCGGCGCTGTCATTATGGCCATCGTGGCCGGAGTGCCAATGGGCAAACGCCAACGAATCCTCGAAGAAGAGAACAAACGCCTCGCCGAACAAATGAACCGAAAGCGAACGTTCTGGGAGAAGTTTCGCGATCTGTTTTCGCGATAATTCAATTACGCTCATCCACACGTAACTCAGGAGATATAACGTTGGCCGATTCATCCGTCCGAGACAACTGGCAACGCATAGAACAGTTCTTGAAATCGAATCAGCCGGAGATTCATCAATCGCTCCAGAGCCCGGCTTCCGATGCGTCCATCGCAGAACTCGAAGAAACCGTGGGCCAAACGCTCCCTGACGATTTCAAAGAATTATGGCGAATTCATAACGGCCAGGATGATGTTTTTTCGGAAGGCATATTTCCAGATCTATCAGCCGATGATTGGCCCGAACCGGCATTCTTGCTCATGTCCGTGGAAGCGATCCAACAAGACTGGTCGATCCTCAAAGCACTCAACGACGAAGGAAACTTCGACGACAAACGGCGAAAAACACCGCCAGAAATCCAGGCGGAGTTTTGGCATCAGGGCTGGATTCCCATTGCCCACAACGGCGGTGGAGATAATTATTGCCTCGACATGGCACCAACCGAGAAGGGAATAGTTGGGCAGGTTATCGTCTATTATAATGATGGACCCGACCCGATTTTGGTCGCACCATCACTGGGTGATTGGTTGCGAGACCTCGCCGACGGACTGGAGTCGGGAAAGTATACGTTGGAAGAGGATGAGTGAGCCGAACTAAGATTTCTTCTCATCCTGTGGTGTCTTCGCTCGCCGAACCTTATAATTGCCTCGGCTCTTGTCATAATCCAACTCGATGAGGCCCCGCGTTTTCGTATCTTCGAGCAAATCTGAAAAGCTACGATACCCATAATACGACTCATTGAAGTTAGGATACACACGTTGTATCGCCTGCTTCAAAATCGATCCCCACAGCGGGCTATAATCTTGCTCAACCGAGTCGAGAATTTCCAACACCTTGTCGATCGCTTCTTGTTTCTTGTCCGCGGGTTTGTCAGCCTTCGGCTTCGGTTTGACCTTCGCGGCGGCTCGCATCAAGTCGACGTAATAGATGAACTCGTCACAGTTGGCGATGAGTAGGTCCGACGTCGAACTCTTCACGCCACATCCCAGAACTCGTTTGTTGTTTTCCTTGAGCTTCGACACAAGCGGCGAGAAATCACTATCCCCCGATATCAAAGCGAAGAAATCGATATGTTGCTTGGAGTAACATAATTCTAGCGCATCAACTACCATACGTATGTCGGCGCTATTCTTCCCACTGATTTTACTCTGTGGAATATCAATAAGTTCTATCCCCTGGCGA
>CAYYUU010001210.1:0-2398 GCA_964474955.1 uncultured Alcaligenaceae bacterium
CCGCTCGCGGCGCCGCATGCCTCTTGTCGATGCCCAGTTGCGTCAAATCGGAGCGCCTGTCGAAGAAGAAGTCGAACAAGAGCCGCAACCAGAACCGGAAGAAGTGCCGGATCACTCCGAGGCTCAGGAAATATATAAGGCCTATCTCAAGAAGAAAGAAGAACTCGAATTGCATCAGGCCTATGCGGATAAAGTCGCCAAGGCAACCGCAGGGGCTGGCATGACGCCTGTTCGTCCTTTGGCCGTTATGGGAACCGATGGCGGCGCGCTTCTGTGTGATTACTGTAAGAAGCCAATCGTTTTGGAGGGCGGAAACTATCACAATGTCACGGCGGATGTGGCCTGGAAGAACACTCCGAATCCTCCGGATAATTGGAGATCGTATATCCTCGGCGGCATGGTTGTGGAAATCGAGACCAATGGCACCCTTCGCATCTATCATGGTTATCCGGGACATGGTTCTAACTATTGCTGCAACATTGCAGCCCGGGAAGATGAGAAAGCGCGAGCCGAGTTTGATGCGAGCAAACGCATTCAGAAAAGACCTATCGTCACGGCTTTTGTTGAGGCCCAGTTTCCCGAGATGACCAGAGAAGAACGCTTCGTGCTGATCAATGATATCTTGGACACCATGTATAAGTATGATCCGGGAATTGGTGTGAATCGTCCGAGCAAAACAAAGAAGTGAGAACAACACCGCCGAACAAATCTAGCACCCGCGTTCTATTTGCCGGGGAAGAGATAGAAATCGCATGATGAGCGAAATTTTATCCGCCGCGTGTTTTTCGAAAGAAACCCAGTAGGTTTCCTTCGCTAACTTTCTGTTGGAGTAACAAGCGAACGCAAGTTCACTTCAGAGTGGTTCCACTTCGACAAAAACCTTTCTTCGCGGGAGCCGCGATGACGGATCATGAATCGTTTTTTGCCAACATTGCCGCCAACTCTCGTGACGATGCGCCGCGGTTGGTCTATGCCGACTGGCTTGAGGAAAACGACGACCCCGAGCGTGCCGAGTTCATCCGCCTGGAAGTGGCGCTGGCGAACAACGCCGACACTCAGGGCGAACTGCCCGCCGTCGACATCGCCCGGATGGAAGCACGCAAGAACGAGTTACTGGCTCGTAATGAGGCGCAATGGCTGCAGCCGCTTCGGGAACTCGGCGTCGAAGGCAGGATTCATGGCGAGTTCACTCGTGGATACGTCGAAAAAATTTGCATCTCGGCGGCAACATTTGTCGAGCACGGCGACAAGCTTTTGCGTGCAACGCCAGTCACACAGCTGTACCTGTCCGCTCCTGGAGCAGTTGGCCGAAGGCTCGCCGACTGCCCGCACCTTGCGCGAATTCACAGCCTCGATCTCAGCGACGAACCTTCCCTGTCGCGGACCGACCTCGTCGCGTTTCTCGAATCCCCGCACACAGCCAACCTGCGATCCTTGTCGCTCTGGGACAAGTCCACAAACGACGAGGACGTGGCCGCGCTGGCGACTGCCTCGAAGGTGCCAGCGTTGGACGCCTTCACGTTCAGTGCAACCAAGATCACGGGAGCAACGCTGCCAGCTCTGCTTTCGCGGATGAGACAGCTCGAGAGGTTCAGCCTGGACGCTGTTAGCACGTTCGACCCGAACCACCTCGCGGACATGCTCGCAGTCTTGAATCCCGGCACTCTCAAGACGTTGTCGTTCTGGCATTCGCCCATCCGCACCGTTGGCATCCGAGCGCTGGCTGAGACACCGGGATTGACTGGGTTGGAAGACTTATGGTGTCGGGATGGCCGTCTGGATGCCTCATCGATGGAAGCACTCGCGGCGGCCACTCACCTGAATATGAAGGAACTGCACCTCGGTGATGACTGGCTCACCACCAAGGGCGGTGAGGCTCTGGCGACTTGGCCAGGCTTGGCGTCCTTGCGAGAACTGGAACTCGACTACAGCCGCATCGGTGGACGCGGCGTCATCGCCTTGACTCGCTCGCCGTATTTGGGATCACTGGAAGAATTGATGTTGCGAGAGAATCGCATGGGGGACGGCGCGGCGTAGGCACTCGCCAAGTGCGAGCGTCTATCCAGTTTGTTGGAACTCGACGTGACCTCCAACAAACTCACCGACCGGGGGATTCGTGCCCTGGCGGCCGCTCACTTTCCCCAGTTGCGCGCCCTCCGGATCGAGAACAACGCGTTGACCAACGAGGGAGCGAAGGCTCTGTTGAAGTCGGAACACCTCGACCAACTCCTCTGGCTGACACTTGATGAGGTGAGCGAGCCCCTTCGCGAGCAACTACTCCGGCATTTTCCCGGGTTGCGGGTCTTTTGCTCGGGATATGGTTTCCTCTCGGGTCCAGAGTTGGAGGCTGCTCGCGCCAAGTTGACCGGGAAAGAATGACAACACGGAGCACACGACC
>CAYYUU010001211.1:0-2388 GCA_964474955.1 uncultured Alcaligenaceae bacterium
ATCGTAGCGTGGAAGTCGTGCAAGTGGACCGGATTTTCCGCCGGTTCGTAACCATACTCATCGCTGGTGCCGTACGCGATGCCGCCTTTCACGCCGCCACCGGCAAGCCACGACGAAAACACGTATGGGTGATGACTCCGACCCGTTGGACCGTCGGAGTGTGGCGTGCGTCCAAACTCGGTCGTCCACACGACGAGTGTTTCGTCGAGCATCCCGCGCCGTTTCAAATCTTTCAGCAGCGCGGCAATCGGCTGATCTACGTTGCGGGCTTTGGGAATGTGTGCGGTCATCCGGCCGTGCGAATCCCAGTTGTTGGAAGAACCAGAATCGATCAATTCGATGAAACGCACGCCTCGCTCGGCCATGCGCCTGGCGACGAGACATTGCCACGCGAATCCCTGCGTGCTGCCTCGTTGCAGACCGTACAGCTGCAAGGTCTCAGCAGTCTCTCGGGACAAATCCAACACTTCCGGCATGGCACTTTGCATGCCAAACGCGGTTTCGAACGAACGAATCCGTCCGGCGATCACTGGATCGCTGGTTCGCTCAGCGCGATGCCGACGGTTGAACCGAGACAGCAAGTCCAGTTCCATCTCTTGCACACGCTCACTCGGCGAACGGCGACGCAGATTCGGTATCGGCTCGGCCCCGGGAATGATGCGAGTCCCCTGATGCGCCATCGGCAAAAAGTCCGACGACCAAACTTGCGTCCCGGCGTAGGGCAAATAAGGAGCCAGCACAACGAATGATGGCAAGTTCTTGTTCTCTGTGCCCAGTCCGTAACTCACCCACGAACCGATACTCGGACGTTTGACCGTGAGTGAGCCGGTGTGAACGCCCAGCGTGGCCTGGAAATGTTCGAAGTGGCTACCGGTAAGCGAACGAATCACGCAGATGTCATCGATACACGTGGCGACATTCGGAAACAACTCACTGACCGACGTGCCCGATTCTCCGTGCCGCTGCAAGCGAAATTGCGGCGCGAGCAGAGTTCGTCCTCGCGGTCGCCTCCCGGCGTGCGAGGCAAGCATCGGCTTCGGATCGAACGTTTCCAAATGGGAGACGCCACCGGTCATGAAAAGGAAGATGACCCGCTTGGCTTTGCCCGGAAAATGTGGTTGCCGCGGAGCCAATGGGTTGGCAGTCGACGAGTTGTCGGCTAATAACTCCGAAACGGCTGCCGGTAGTAAGAGCGACGCACCCATCAAAGAACGGATGGCGTGGCGGCGAGTCGGGAGTTTGTTGTGCGATGGAGAGTTCATGAGTTTGTTGGTTTCAAGGAGGAAGCGATGATTGACATTATTCTCTCGATCGAAGTGGTCAAGTTCAACTCATTTCTGTTTTCGTCGGCAGTCGTGCGATGTTGTGTTGTGAATGCAAATTGGGGAGAACCGTAGGACAGGTTTGTAACCTATCCTGGATATTTTTCGACAGGTTGCAAACCTGTCCTACGATCCAACATTACCGATTTGGGCTGTCAAAGTTCTTTAGAACTTCTCACGAGTACGCTGACGCTTTCCGGTCCACCATTCCGGTCGTTCGAGAATGAACAACTCAACGTTTTTACAATCATCACCTCGCCGAGACAGCCACCGGGCGATGCTTCGGTAAACCCGCCTCGCCGGGTAAGGAGGTACATTCATCTCACTCATCGCCCAGTTGAATACATCTGCTTTATAAGGCCTCGCTTCATCTTCCGGAAAGGCAAGCACCACATGTTTCTGAGCGGCTTCCGGTAGTGAAGCGTAGACTTGTTTGCTCACGCGGATCTCTACTCCGAGGGTGTTATCCGAATAGAGGGCGGACGAGAGGTATGCGTCCCACATGCCCAGAAAACTAAGGGCGGGCATGATACCGAACAGTAATAACGTCACGCGAGCCGGGGGAAATTTCTTCGGCCAGACAATTCGCCAGGGTGTTTCGCGGCAACGGAGAAAGAGCAGAACAACGAACGCTGCCATGGCGATGTTCCAGGGCCATACGATACTGTTCCAGTTATGATTGAATGGGCCCAGCAGATAAAGCAATAGGGCGTGCATGGCCAACGCTGCTGCGACGGCGATGTAGCGGATCGGCCAGATGAGCAGGCCCAAGCCAATGAGCATTTCCAGATAAGGCACACAGTAGGCTCTGGACTCCACCAGTTTCCACAACATATCTGGCAGTTGATTCGCCAGAGGTTCCATGAGCCACGGGTACACATCTACATAGAAGTTATAGTTGAGCTTCTGAATGCCACTCCAGACATAGATGCTGGCGATCACGAATCGACAGGCATTCAATCCACCCCGTTGGAGTTGTTGGTCATCGCGGCGACTCAACGGCCACGCGAGCAAGGCCAACATCATCCAATACTGATAGAACCACGGCTGCAAACGCGTCTGATCC
>CAYYUU010001212.1:0-2379 GCA_964474955.1 uncultured Alcaligenaceae bacterium
TAGGCAGTCGCCTGATACCAGGATGTCCCGACCACCGGGCAGTTCGGTTCGGGTGCGTAACGCTCGGTGAATGTGTACGTAGGATTGAAATTCCGGTATTCCGCTACCGTCACTGCTTTAGCCGCGATGGCAAACGTCCGATTGATCTTCTTCTTGTGCTGAACTTCGTAATCAACCCTCTCTGCTTCCGTGAGCGGCGACCCCATCAAGAACTCCACTGGTCCGGGGAGGACCACCATCGTCTGCCCTTGGCCGTTGACGAACCATTGTGGCGGCAGTTTGGGATTGTCTCCGGGGGCTGATTTCGCCCCGCTCGCCAGTTGTTTACGGAGGCCCTCTAGCTTTTTATCGCGCTGTTGTTTGTCCTTGGCCCATTCCGCATTGACCTGCTTCAGCCACGGTTCCTGCTGCCATTGCCGCAATAGCCATTCCGCAGCCCCATGCAGACCGGGGTCAGCCTCCTTGCGGTAAATGTCCTGAAGCCTGCTTATCAACGCTTGTTTCTCTTCCGCAATCCACGCTCCCTCGCCAAACTCCTCCGGCCCCAGGCTCAGGATCAACGCCCGCCGGATGGTAATATCCGTTTCCTCTTGCAGACGCTCGACCAGGAGGCGGGCATCCGCCCCCAGCGGGCCAAAGCGGTGAATTAGATAGCTCCGCAGCCTGGGATCAGGACTGTGCTTTAAGAGCGCCCAGACTTTTTCCGGCCGATTCATTTTCAGCAAGGCCACCACGGCATTGGCCTGCCGTTTGGCCAGCTTCTCCTTCGGGGCGTCCCCATTCACAATCTCCTTGATCGTCAGCGCGAAAGCGCCGGTCCCCTGAAACGAGGCGGCGAAAACCCAATAGGTGTCATCGCTGGAAGGAGTGTACGCGAGCATCGAATTCAGGTTGCCGCCGCCGTCATCGTCAAACGCCAGTTCCTTGCCCGTCTTGTCTTGCAACACCAGGTAGGTATCAAATTCCTGACTATTCATGGAGACCCGATATGTCTTCCCGCCTTGCAGCCGAACTTCAAATCGCTTGGCAGGCAGCCTGCCCTTGACCTTGGTATCGCCGGCGGCAACGATCCCTTTGGACTCGAAAATCATCTTGTCCTTGACCTCGACCGGTTGCTTATCGATTTCACCGGTCAAAATGGGAATCGCTTGTTCGCTCTTCTCCACCAGTCGAGGGTAGACGACAGCGAACTGTTTCTCGTCCGCATCCATGAGCAGGTCGGCCAATACGGGCGTATTGCCGGCGGCGTAATCGGCCAGCAGGTTGGTCGCCAGTTTCCGCTCCGCAATGTGTTCCGGTTGTCGATCACGAAAAATGGCGGACAGTGGGGACAGCAAATGCCCCTTCACGGGTCGAAAGGCCTCGCTCCACTGGCCCAGGAAGACGGGGTTTTCAACCACCAGGTCATTGACCACGAGGGCGTTTACCTTCACCCACTTCTTTCCGTCCGGGTCGTACTTGGCCAACGCTGCCGCGGCTCGCAGCCGTTGCGCTTCTTTGCCCTCGTCCGGTCTTTCCACCACAGACCACAGCTTGTCGAGCAATCTGTCGCTGTGCGGGGCCAATGCATCTGCTATCACCGGAACTTCGTGCGGTTCGGCATCCAGGAGCCGACCATAAAGGTAATCGACCTGCCTGGAGTCCACGGGCAGCAAAGCGAGGCTGATGTGCAGTTTTTGGCGAGATGTGGCCTGGTCGTTTGCGTTTTCCTCCCGCAATAGCGGATCGACCCTGCCACGGTATTCGGCCATCTCGGAGATAACGCCCGGAACCTGAGCGGTCTCCGCATCGAGTAACCGTTGCACCATTCCAGCGGATTCCGTGGCTTTGCGTTGCTCAATCACTTGTTCACGGATCGTTACGCCTGTCAAAGTGACAACTGCCAGCAGCACGGCAACCAGAACCCCCCGCGTCAGGTGATACCAACCCGCTTTGCCCATCATCTTCCGCTGGGGCGGCGTCCAGTTCTTCTTCCGGGTCCACCAGCGGATGCTGCACCACTGCCACAGCGACGGCAGCTGCCGGTTCTCGGGACGGGCGTTCCACACCGCCGCGCGATCCGCCAGCAGTAACTCGGCACGGCCCCGGCGGGTCTCTTTTTGTTTGCGTGTCAACCAGTCCCGGAGCGACGGGACGAGATAGTCGTGCGTGAGTTGGTAGTATTTAGCACTGTTCTGGGACGAGGATTCTTTGCACACGTCGCCCAGAGGCCGCCAGATTTTTTCCCCAAACTGCAGAACCATATCCGTCGATTTCAACTTGGCTTCGGACACCAGGTTCTGCAGCTGGCTCAGGTAGACCGGTCCCATCTTTTTCCTGTCCTGCGCGTAATAACAAAGGTCGGCTACTTTGTTTCCAAGATTGGATGAGAGATTAGCT
>CAYYUU010001213.1:0-2375 GCA_964474955.1 uncultured Alcaligenaceae bacterium
AAGTGCGTCCCAAATTTTCGGCTGTCCCCAGGTTAGGATGACGGTCTGGTCGGGTTTGGTGATGACAGAGCCCGGATAATCCAACAACCACACGGAAGCCCGCTTCACAACTTTTTCCGTCTGTGGCTCGCCGAAACGATTTTTCCACGGCACTCCTTTTCCCGCAACCTTGGCAATCACTTGTTTGGCCTGATGAAGCATCGACCTTTTTTCGAGCCACCGGGCATACTCTTTCGTTTGGCCTTTGCCGATCGGGCGCTCGTCTTTGGCTTGCGGTTCGGTCGCCGTCGTCGTCAAGAGAACGAAACCAGCGACGAGGACGGCCGCCACAAACGAGAAAACTCTTGCCCGCAACCAGGATCTATGTTGCACGTCGATGCCTCCACTTTCCGGATGCCGAAGCATCCGAACGGGTCGTCGGGGTAGGGTGAATGTACGTTGAATTCAAAGAGGGCAGAAATGATGCCGTTGTCTTTCGGTCGCGGCAAATTTTTTGTGAGACGAAGTGAGGGATGGAAGAAATGAGCCTCGACTACACCCGAATGTGTATTCTCTCAATCGATATCCAACGAAGCTCGCATCAAAACGACCTCGGCAGAAGTGAACCGATTGATCTTTTGGGCCACCAACCCCACGATCGGCTCGATACTGTTCCAGTTGGTCATGGCGTCGGTGTGGACAACAGGAACACGTACGGCGGGGATGTTTTGCTTTTGGAGATCTTGGCTCCACTGTTCTTCGTGCGAGACAACCCAGTCGCCACCGAATCCGCCCGTCCCGACGACACAGACGAACTCGACGGTTTTGGGGATGTGTTTCTTTTGCAAAATGGTGTCGATGCGTTTGTTCTCTCGCGTCATGCCTTCGGCAAATTTCTGCAAGTTCGACGCGGCGAGCGAGCGATAGTCGGCCCACATCGAACCACCGTTGGGGCTACACACTTGTATGACTTTCGTGACGCCAAGTTTAGGACAATCTTCGACGAGTTGCCGGGCCAACAGCCCGCCCGCGCTGTGGCCGACCAACACGATTTCCTTGTATCCGAGTTTCTGCAGATTTCGGATTCCTTTCTCGAACGTTGCACACTTCGCAACCTGGGCCAGCGAGACGTCTTGGCTGTAGGCGAACGCATAAACATCCGCATGGGGTTCCATCGTCTTGACGAGTAATGACCCAGGAGTTTGCCAGGTGGTCAAGTCCGGAACCAAGACGGCTGGATTGTCGCGAGTGAATTGGAACCCGTGCAACAAGACAACGGCTCGCATACGGCCCTTGCGGCGTTGCCAGGTTCGCAACGGTCGGATCGTTTCGGAAACTTGAACGAATTGCGTTCGTGGTTGACCCCCGCCGACACCCGCACACCCCGATTTCGGCGTGAGCGTGGCGGCGACGGGGGAAATTACTTTTTTTGTGCGAGTTGCAAATAGAGGATGCACAAGTCCTGGGATTTTGACGAATCGACTTTCTTGATCAAGTCGACGTCTTTCTTCACGCCCGGCAGGGAATGCAAAATCTTTCGCTGCGTCTTGAGTTGGGACGAACCAACGGCATCGGTGAAGGGGTCCCAGTAGGCGTTTTCGCGAAGCACCTTCAAGTATTTGATGCGCCGATCTTTGTCCAAGAAGAAGGCCATCTTGACGGTCACGGGTCCTTCGAATTCGAGGGTGTACGAGATTTCGTATCCTCCTTTCTCCATCTTCCGCCACGTGTGGTATCCGATGTCGACATAGGTATACGTCGGCAACGCGAAGAACCCAATCATCTTGGCGTTGGAGCGGATGAGTTTGTCGGCCCCGTGGAGTTCCTTTGGCAAGGGCTCGGCCTTCGCGACCGACGGACTTTGCCAGAACAGATACATGGCCAAACCGAAGAGAAAATACATCGAAGATAATTGTTTATGATTCATAGGAAACGCCTCTATCGAACATCGAGACGGAATGAAAGCAGAAGAGTTCGAGAGTCAAGTCTCACCCGACTGGCGGATAATACTGTCTGTCGGCGGAAACGGGAAAGCCGTTCTTACCTTTTCGAAAAAGTCACTGGGATTTCGGAATCGGAGTGACAAAAAATCATCTCGATCCATTCCCGTTCGCAAATCTCTCAAGGTGATGGTTTTCGGATAACCTCTCTTGATAAGTATGGGACACAAGAAGGGGTTGATCACGGCAGGGAGATGGTAATAGGGCGAAATTGGCAATCTTGAAAGGACGAAGAGGGGTACTGAGAATCACCCTTGAGTCCTTCCTCCTAACCAACTTTTTATTGTATACCGTGAGAAGCACATCTGGGGCAAGGATTTTTTGGTGTAGAGCGTTTTGCGTTTTAGGTGCCGCAATTTTTTCTGCCCGATGAGACCGTCGATCGAGCCGCCGGCG
>CAYYUU010001214.1:0-2373 GCA_964474955.1 uncultured Alcaligenaceae bacterium
GGTTACCGGAGCAACAATGGACAAGCGGATGGGGACAGGCCCCAGTCGAGTTCCGTTGCGAGTTTGGAGCACAAAAAACTACAAACTGCATATGACGTTTGGAACCGGTCTGGGTCAGCCGTTGTTCAGTTCGGATTGGTCAATCTTGCTCGAAGGACGAAACCTCTGGCACGTGCCGACAAAGAAACACCTCGCGACCATTCCGAAGGAGATCGTCAAAGCGGCTTTCAGTCCCGATGGGGAATTGTTAGCTGCGATCGTTCGAGAGCCAAAGAATCTCTTGCAACTGTTCGATACGAAGACAGGTCAAGCGAAAGCCACGCTGAGTACATCGGTACGAGGACAGATTTTCGGCTTCACTCCCGACGGGCAATGGTTGCTTTCCGACGTGACGGATGTTGTCTCGGGGAAAACGAAAATCAAGGCTTGGGACTTACGGAAAATCGGGGACGAAGTCCTGCCGCTCACCTCTGGGGCTGGGGCTGGGTACGCGAAGACTGCTGTGTGCTTCGCTCCCGACGGAATGACGATCGTCACCGCCGTGAACCAACAAGTGCCGATCCGAACTCACAACTCCTTGAGGACTGCCCAACGGTACGGCGACATTGTGCTGTGGAACAAGAAGACAGGCCAGGCACAAACTGTTTTGCCTGGCGATGGAAAAGTGGTGCACTCTGTCTGCGTGAGTCCTAACGGCCAACTCCTTGCGGCTGGTCGCCACGACGGGACTGTGAAACTGTGGAACTTGAAACCGGCGAAACTCAAGGTCACTTTGTCGGCTCACAAGGGGGCCGTCACTGCTGTCAGTTTCTCACCCGAAACCAAACTGCTGGCTTCGGCAGGGCAAGATGGCTCAATCAACCTTTGGGACCTTTCGTCCGGAAAATTGCTCATGAAGTTTGCAGCTCAGGGCAAGGTCCACGCTTTATGTTTCCATCCGTCGAAAAACCTCCTGGCTTCGACTGGAGAGGACGGGAAGGTCAAACTCTGGGACATCAATACTCCGACAATTCCGACTACATTACCAGGACACACAACCCCCGTGACAGCACTCCGCTTCAGCCGCGATGGCAATAGACTCGCTTCGGGCGGAAAAGACGGGAAGGTGAAGCTCTGGAACATCTCAACCGGGAAAGAATTACTGGTTTTGAAGAAGGCCCATACCGAATCGGTGATTGCGATCGATTTTTCGCCTGACGGAACGAGGCTCGCGACGGCCAGCGGCGTGCGGTTCCGCCCGACCCTTCCAACACCCAACACGAAACCAGGCTCACCTGAGCAGGTGGGAGCAAGACAACAACAGAGCACCCTGATGCAGCGATATACGTGGCTCGACAAACAAACCAGGTCGGGCAAACGCTGGACGATAAAACTGTGGAATCTCAAGACCGGGAAAGAGTTGGATTCATTTGCGAGTCAAGTTCCCTTCCAAGGCGTGCTCTTTGCTCCGGAAGGAAAAGAACTCCTCTTGGTGGATTTAACCTCGCTTCGTTTTTGGTCTTCGAGGGCCAAGAGCCGCCATTAACTTGCCAACATAGAATGGAGTCTGGAAACGGTTTTTAGTAGCAAACAAAGCACAAGGGTTTGCAAGTGATCGTATTCTGCTACGACCGGCAGTGACACCAACTTAGCGGAGATCAACTCTGGCAAAGCAGCTTAGAAGACAATTTGACTATCAGTGCGCGTGCAACGATTGGGTAAATCGAGCTGCTTTGTTACACACGAGCCACGCACATCAGGTGTGCGAAAGTTGCACGTGTCGTCCGTCCAGACCGCGGAAGTCCTCCGCATCGAACTTCAGCGGTCCGCCCATACCGCGGAACTTTTGCGTGTTGTTTCAGCGTTCGGTCGACTTCTCAAGGTTCCAACGGTTGTGTCGGTGGAGACAGAGATGTTTCGCTAACGTTCTCTTCAGCGCGCTCAAATCTGCCTTGAACACCGCTTTTTCGGCTCTTTACTGCTTCCAGTCGATCCAGCCGCTGAAGATAAGCGCACGTTGCGTCCCTGGCTTGAAATCCATTCCGAGAGGTCTCGAATCAATTGGATTTTCCCCTTTTTGTTGGACGTTCGACTTGGGCCAAACCCGCATCGTAAGGAGTTGGGCGGGCGAAACAGATCCTCTCCAATTCACTGAGATTATCCAACCTCAAAATCTTCTTCGAGGCCTTTGGCAAAGTCCAACACCCCGAGCACGATCAGCGTGTCGACATCGAGACCGCCTTCGAGGATGGCTTTGCGCCCCGAAACCGAATCGAGGGTGACGACATCTTCTCCCCAGCCAGTCACGATCTTGGTTCGTTTGTCCACAGTCGTGGAGCTGACCAGGACTTCGTCGTTGCCACCGTCGGTGTCGATCTTCAACTTGCCAAGGTG
>CAYYUU010001215.1:0-2365 GCA_964474955.1 uncultured Alcaligenaceae bacterium
CAGTTCGTGCTAACACAGGACCTTGTTTTGGAAAGAGGCGTGATGGAATGCTCAAGAACTCATCCCTCTCTTGTAGACGGATTCACCGAGTTCGGTGACCGACGTCACGCGGGACCGAACATAGCAAACAGCCAAAACGGGTCAAGGTCCGATCGAAGTCAGAGTCCCTCGTTCGCGCTTCGAGATGGTCGAAAATTCGCCATCAGCCGATTCCAAAATCGAGAGGCGCAAGCGTCATCGGTGATCTGCAGAGGTCCAACTTCCAACAACGTCTTGCTTCTGGAGAAGTTACCCACGTCTCTTTCGCTTCTCCAAATCCACAAAGAAGTCCACTTCGTCTGGTAGCAGCCTCACCATTATAGACGTGAGCACGGCCCCGAGCGCTCCGACACGAAGGATTCATTCGTTGGCTACGACTTCTTCGGCGGGTATTTGCTTCCGGTTGTATCAATCGTGTTGGAATTCTAAATGAGTTAGATTCTGCAATTTGCGTTGACTGATCATTTCCGATGGTTTGCGTTCGTGTTTCCGAGATATTTCTCAAAATCACATCAATTTTCTTTCAGGATTATTTTTCTCGACGGGGACTATCCCGCAATATTCAGTATCTCCGGGAAGAACGTGGTTTGTTCGCCATCCTTCCCATCCTCCGAGAGTCCGCTCTCCTGACAGAACTCACGTCCTACGAAAAGGTGCCCTCATGAAGAAACAAACAGCATATTTTCCCCAGACAGAAGTTTTGGAGGCCAGAGATTGCCCAGCCTTGAACGTGGCCCTCGATGGCCTCGGGAACATGACGATTACCAGCGCGTCCGGTGCCGCAACGGTGGGACTGATGCTCACGGGCAACAGCGAGTACATAATTACCGAGAACTTTGTTCCTATATCGGCGACGCCGTTCGTCGCGCCAGGCAACGTCAACATCCTTCTGCCGAGTGCCGGTGCCGATTCGGTCGGGATCGACTTTGGCGGATTCTCGATGGGAGGCAATCTGAACATAGACGTGGGGCAAGGCAACGACACCGTCTCGATCGGGAGCCTCTTCGGGTTCCCCGGGACTATTCCGGGCGATGTGCGCGTTTCCGGTGCGAACAATCAATTGTTTGGGATCGTCGAGAATGCCCTCATTGGTGGCAACCTCACAGTCCTTTCTCACATGGAGAACGTCTCCACGAATTATTTTTTGGATGGGGCATTCATTGGCGGGAACGTCAGCATCCTCGCCGGAAATCTTGATGATAACATCACGTTTGGCCAGCTGGCGCCGACAATTATCGGCGGTTCGTTCCAGGCGACCCTCGGCAACGGGACGAATAATATCGTTGTGTTGGCCGGTTCCAGTGTTGGAGGAAACGTTACGGCGATCGGCGGCGACCAAAATGATGCCGTCACGTTGGATGGAGACATCGGAGGAAATGCATACCTCGCGCTGAATAATGGGACGAACAACCTCATTCTCGGCGGAAGTGTCGGTTCGAATCTGACGATGATCGCTGGCAGTGGGGACGACAACGTCACGTTCCCCGGTGCCGTGGGTGGCAACGTCTACCTCAGCCTTGGTGGAGCGTTCATGGCGGGCAACGTCGTGAACTTCGACACCACGGCCACAGTGGGTGGGTCATCCTTCAGCTATTTCGGGGGTTCCGGCGCTGATTCGCTGACGTTCAACGGGAGCGCTCCCCTCGCGAGAGTTTACTCCTCGTTGGGTGCCGGGGCGGACACGTTCACTCTCGGGACGATGAGCCCGTTGGCGTTCCTGTATGTCGATTTTGGAGCCGGAGATGACGTGTTGGTGAACAACTTCATCGGTCCCTTCTCGTTTCCGACCTACTTCTGGAATTTGTAAGACGAGTCCACTGTTGGCATCGGCGCTTGCTTCCTGAGTTCAAGTTTCGTACAAATCGCACATATTTTCCTCGCCCAGAGGTTTGAAAGTTCACCTCTGGCAGTTTTGATTGTTGGATCGTTGAACCGGACAAAACCGGGGCCTGGGTAGATCATCCCGCCCGACTGAGGAATTCGATGAATTCTCTAACCCAGGTTTTTAGGCTCGTCCAAGTTCGAGGTAGTTGTGCCAATTTGTCCAGATGACTCTGCCCCGGAGAGTCGTTACCATATCCTCGAACGAGGGGAGGCGCTTGCGTTTATGCCGTGGTCGATCCGGAAAACACACACTTATGTCCCACATCCGCGAACCACACAACAATCAACGAATACAGCCTCCTCACGACCGGGGCTGTTCTCTCCACGGCCTTCTGTGTCAGGTTTGCCGGGTCACCCAAACCTAAATTCCGTTTCCAATCGCAAAATGTGCATTCAACACTCCAGCGCGACGCATAGACCGAGCGGATCTCAAGAACCGACC
>CAYYUU010001216.1:0-2359 GCA_964474955.1 uncultured Alcaligenaceae bacterium
GAACGCCCGGGCGTTCGTCAATCCGTAGACGTGATCGCCGACGAGTATCACTCCGCCGTGTTCGTTGGCCATGTTGCCCTGGGCCCGACGACCGTAGGTTTCTTTCGTCGAAAACTTCTCGCCCTTTTTGGTGACCTCGAGCAAACGACAGCCCGGACGACCACGGTCGCCCCAAGTGACATAAACCTTGTCACCCTTCACGAGCGGATTGGGACAAATCCATTCGCTCCCCCGCATCGGCAGAGGGTGCGTCCAGAGCACCTTTCCTTGGGTCGAGATTCCCGAAACGGCACCACCCTTGAAGCCGTTGATGAACGTCAACACGAGGTACTGATCGACGCCACAAAGTTTGGCCTTGATGACCGAGGCGAACGTGCCGTTGTGCGTCAGTTCGGTAGTTTGCCACGCCTTCTTGCCGCTCGTTTTATTGAGCGCGAGAACGGCTCCCTTTTTGCCACCGGGGACGCAAATTACGTTGTCGCCATCCACGAGCACCGACTGGCAGTAGCCTCCCCACTTGCTCATGAGCGTGCCGCCAAAGTCTTTCTTGAGATCGACCTTCCAGTTGATGGTGCCTTTCGAAGTGTCCAGGCTAGCCAACTTGCCGCCGCTGCTCAACACGTAAACATTCTTGCCATCGACCGCCGGAGTGCTCCGAGGGCCATCGCCCCAGCTATTTCCCTGGAACGTCCAAATGTCGGCGAACGGTTTGTGCCAGATTTCCTTGCCCGTCTTGGTGTCGATGCAGAAGGCACAGGTTTTCTTGTCGCGAGTCCCAAGGACGTAGAGACGATCACCGACGATGGCCGGACACGAATACCCGAGCCCGAGGTTCTCGATCGTGCGGATGAGCTTGGGACCGCCTTTGGGCCATGCCTTGAGCAATCCCTTCTCGCGGGAGATGCCATCTCGCTGCGGACCACGAAACTGCGGCCAATCGTCGGCCTGCACGGAAGCCGAAGCCAACACCACAAGACAAACTGTCAAGAGCGAACGCATGCTCAGAAAAACCTCCAATGGGAAGTTGTCATTTTCCAAAGGTAGGAAGCAACCAACGCCAGTCATTGTAGACTCGCGTCGGCCTCATTCTATTTGGAGAGATTAGAAATCCTGATATCCCTTTCGTTCGGCGTCGTTGGGAAAGGCAAAAATGAGCAGTATCATTCCAATCGCGACCGCGCCGATTCCCAGCCGAAATCCCCAGAACGAGTTCGTCAACCACAACGTCAAGCCGCCGACGACGAGGAACAGCCCGGCAACACTGAATCGAATCCAAGGCGTTAGCCCGCCGTACCATTCGAAAAAATCATGTCCAATGCCAAGCACAGCGATCCCCTCGCAGGTTGCATCTCGGAGATAACGAGGTGGGGATATCCCACGGAGTCTATCATATGCCCTCACAAGAACCCCGCCAAGGAAATAGACCAGAGCCGGCAAGGTGGGCATAACAATCGATCCGCGTCTTGTTTGGATGTGTTTTGGTGTGTCGTCTTTCGCGGGGGCGGTTGGATAAACAAGTGTCGTATTTCTGAGAGTGTCGCCTTTCGTTCCTTTGAAAGAACGCCTTTGTGGTTGTGTTTCCAATCCGAGGCGTCAAAATGTGTACGCAAAAAGAGCAAAAATGCCTCCCCTGGATTTTTGCGTACACATTTTGACGCTTCCGGAAGCATTTTCGAGAGGTCGTTTTTCGAGCGTGAGGTTGAAAACACGTACACAAAAATCACAAAAATGCCTCGCCCTGATTTTTGTGTTTTTTGTGTATGTGTTTTGGGAGTTCGGGTCGCATTTTCGAGAGGTCGTTTTTGAAGTGGAAGGTAGAAAATGCGCACACAAAAAACACAAAAATCAGACGTTGGGGATTTTTGTGTTTTTTGTGTACCTAAACCGCGCTCACTTTGAGACCGCAAGTTTGTGAGGGGTTCCGGCCACTCACAAACTTGCGGTCTCAAAGTGAACGTGGTTTAATTTCCCGTCCCCGGCTCGAATTTGGTATTTCGACACAGCCATCGGTTGGGAACTTCGGAGAGTAGATTGGGCTTGGGTTGGGACCGAGAAGAACAACAGCGATACCAAAGACAGGCGTCCTTTCGCGGGAGCGGCTAGAGAAATAAGTGTCGCATTTGGGAAAGTTGCTTTTCGCTCCGGGAAAAGTTGTTTCGCTTTGGATCGTTTCGCTCCGCGAAAAGCGACTTTCCAGCAGTCGTGGCGAAACGATCGGCGGCTGAGAAATGAATGAAAATCAGACCTTTCGGTCTTCGTCGGTGTTACATCTCTATGGTTAAAGACTCAATGCGATTCCAAGCCATCGTGGGCACGCGGGTCCTGGTAAACTATATTTGGGTTGGCCTCCAACGAATTA
>CAYYUU010001217.1:0-2356 GCA_964474955.1 uncultured Alcaligenaceae bacterium
CCACTTTGCGGCACACTCCCGTCTTTCGTGATTACTATTTGTTTGGGACCGGAGCACAGGGACTCCGCAACACAGAACGCGATGTATATAATAATATCTTCGTGCAAACTAACCGCATCCCCGGCGTCCGATTCACTGGCATGCGACAAGCGGGAAAATTACGCGAAGGAGGCAACATCATCTGGAGCCCGAAACAAGGTCCGAGTTTCCATGGCGATCCATTCGCCAAGTTCCGCAAATCGTCTCTGTTTGAAGATAGCAAGAAACACTACAAGGCAGGGTGGACGACGCACGACCGTTTAGTTGATCCCAAGTTCGTCAAATTGCCACTCGACGAAAAACGTGCACCAGATTTGAGACTCAAAGCGGACAGCCCTGCTATTAACTCGGGACAAACGCTCAACCCGGATTGGCCCGATCCGCTTCGCAACTTTGATAAAGGTAAGCCGGATGTTGGAGCTTTCCCGCGGAATGTGAAATTGTGGGGAATTGGAGTTGATGGCGGGATGTCGATGTTTGGCGAAATGAAAAGAAAGGATCGAAGATAATACAACGTCTGTCTTGGTATGTCTTACGGAAATGATATGCCCTACCTCCTTCGAGCGGCTCATTCAATGACTCGCTGGAAATGTCAACCGCAGGCTTCTCAAACCGTGAAAGACCGACATTGCAAGTCTTGCAGACCATTACTCTTTCTTTCCCACTAAACGAAACCCGAACGGTCTGCCCCAGAATGTCTTGGTGTCGTTGACCTCCATCACCTGGGCTCCTTGCTTTCGCATTACTCGCGTGGTTCGCCCGGACGTTGCGTAGATACTGCTCCCTCGCCATGCCGAACCAGGTTTGAGTTGCCAACCCGTCAATTCGAGCAGGAAGCCAAGTAACAGATCTCGAATTGCCCCCACTCTTCCCTTCAGGCTCTTAGAAGTCACGAAACGATGGAGCGCATACCCCGGACCTTCCAGGTGAAAGTGGAAATGACCGTCGGGCTGCAAGACGCGGACGAGTTCGTGGAGGGCTCGCCGTTGGTGCATGTAGTTCAAGGCGACTCGCGACATGACGTGTGTGAATTGGTCGTCCGGAAAGGGGAGTCGCTCTCCGGAGGCGCGGACGAATTGGATGTCTTCTTCCGATGCGCGAACGAGTTGGGCTCCGCAGGCCAGCGCGACCAAGTCGACATCGACCCCAACTCGATGCTTGGCGATGGGGAGTCTTCGCAACGACTGTCCCGCACCGCATCCCACGTCCAGGATGCGACTGTCTTGGTTGAGCGTTTCGAGAAATCCGGACAACAAGAACTCTGCCGGATCGCTTTGTCGAACGTACTCGTTGAGGTGATACGCGAGAGTCGCGCCGAGTGGCGTCAAACTGCTCGAAGCATCGATGAGGCCGTATTTTCGGACGGCTTCAATGTCGTATTCCTTGAGCTTCCCCTGATTCTTCAGTTGACTGATTAGATCAGGAATTTGTCGAACGAATTCGATTGGCCATTGCCAAACTACATCCACGTTGGCCGACGATGCAGGGAGGAAATCGGCAAGGACGCCACCATGGAGTTGGCCTACTTGTTCGCCGAATTCGTTGGTGGCGACGACTTGCTTCCAGGTCAGCCGAGTGTGGGTCCGGGGACAGCAGAGAGGAATCTCTCGATTGGTTTGGGGGGAAGAAGGCGACAAGGATGGGATGTCGGTCATGAGTGGCCGTGCTTTTCTTCCGGAGTGGTGGGCACGCAACCACGCAAGAAGGCGGACACGTATGTCCGCCTTGTCCGTTTCGTGCAGTTGCTCCGGTGGTTACTTCTTCTTTTTCTTGGAGTCTTTTTTCTTGTACCCGTCGCCAAACTTCTTTCGGAAACGTTCGAGGCGACCTGTCGAGTCCATGAACTTCATCTTCCCGGTGTAAAACGGATGAGATGCCGCGGACACGTCGACCTTCACGAGCGGATACTCGTTGCCGTCTTCCCACACGATCGTTTCCTTCGTCTGGACGGTCGAACGAGTGATGAAAGAATATTCGGCGGACTGGTCCATGAAGACCACATATCGGTAATTTGGGTGGATGTCTTTTTTCATGACAGAATCTCCGTCTCACAGCCTTGGCATATTTGTTGGGAGTGCTGCACTGGGAACAGAACTCGTGACGCTTTCACAAACCAGATTATTCCATTAAAGGTAGCGGAAACGTCGAAAAAATCAATGTTCCAAAAGTGCCGAGTGCGATTGTCCGGAACCGGAAATTGTGCCGCGGCAAAATGGCAATTGTCTTCGGAGGGTGGCGTAAGGAGCCCACCATGTCTTTCTGTTCCCTGTTTCCTTAATTCTTCTTCGCCCCGAAGCAATACACAACGCCTTCCGTC
>CAYYUU010001218.1:0-2356 GCA_964474955.1 uncultured Alcaligenaceae bacterium
CCAAAACCGAAAAAGAAAAATAAGAAAAAGCGATCAAAAAACGATCACCGTAGTGCTGTAGTATTAACAAAGGGCGACTGAGAATGCCGCGAGAACAAACCCAATCCGAAGGCCGACGTTATCGCGAATCAGCTCGTTCCTCGCCAGACCAACTCCCTGAGAAGATGTCACGGGCCACGTTCCCGTGGACGTCCGTGAGGCGAAAGTCACGACCGGCATATCGGTACGTCAGACGCGTGTGGTCAAGCCCCAAGATGTGCAAGATCGTGGCGTGGAGGTCGTGGAGGTGCATCCGTCCTTCGACGGCCCGAGCCGTTTGTCCGTGTTCCTCCGTCCGGCTATACCGGAAGCCGCCTTTAACGCCGCCCCCGGCCATCCGCATCGTGAACCCGTCGGGGTTATGCTCGCTGCCATTCTTTCGGGAGTCGCCAACCGTCCGGCCAAACTCGCCACCCCACAGAACCAACGTGTCTTCGAGGAGCCCACGTTGCTTGAGGTCGGTCAGTAACGCCGCGATGGGTCTGTCCGTTCCCCAAGCGCTTCCCGAAGTAACAGCTCTCTGTTGACCGTGGGTGTCCCAGTATTCGTCGTTGAGTTCAACGAACCGAACACCCGCCTCCACCAGTCGCCGAGCCAACAGACACTGGCGGGCGAACTGGTCGACGCTTGCGACTCGACCATATGGCCCACTCAGCATCGGAATAACTCGGCGTTCCCCCATGCCGTACAGATCGAGAACGTGCCTCGGTTCGGTCGAGAAGTCCAACAGCCTCGGTAACTCGCTTTGCATCCGAAACGCCAACTCGAACGACTCGATGACCCCGTCCAGTTGTCCGTTGCTCGGGTCTCTCTGGGCGAGTTGTTGGTTCATCTCGCGAGCCAGATCGAGTTGGAGGCGTTGCTGTTGTCTCGACAAATTCGGGTTACGCACGTTGCGGACGTGCTGCGGAGTCAGCCGGTCTTTGGCCCGCCCGATGGGTGTCCCCTGGTAGGCAGCGGGGAGAAAGCTGCTTCCATAATTCTGGGCACCTCCGGCCGAGCTGGGCATGCACATGGCGACGAATCCGGGCAAGTTCTGGTTTTCGGTCCCCAACCCATAAAGGATCCATGCCCCCATCGAAGGTCGCGCGAACACTGCACTCCCGGTGTGGAGTTGGACCGTCGCGACGTTGTGTACCGGGGTGTCGGTGTGCAGACCGTGGAGGAGACAGAGTTCGTCGGCGTGCTGGGCAAGGTGCGGGTACGCTTCGGAGATCCACAATCCCGATTGCCCGTGTTGTTGAAAACGAAGCCGCCAGGGGTCGCGGGCCAACTCGGGTTTGTAGTCGAACGTGTCGAATTGCGAGGGGGCTCCCCGCATGTGCAGGAAGATCACACGCTTGGCAAGTGGTCGGAAATGAGGTTCCTTCGGTGCCAGTGGACTCGGTGTCCTCCTTCGTTCCCCTTTTCTTCGAGCAGGGCCACCATTTCCTTTTTGGCCTACTGAAGAAATCGTTCGTCTCCATGTAACTTCCACGCGAGGGCAAGAGCCATCACATTCTTGAGAAGGCCATTTTGAATCTGCCAACCTGGCTGATTCCGCTCCCGTTTGGACTTATCGAGCAACGTCTTGGCGTATCCACGCAACTTTTGCTCAAGATCCCTGGCCCACTTCGCGTTCTTGATCTTGACCTTCAACGCCTTGAATCGTTCGTTTCTTGGGCGGTTTAACGGAAGAAATCGGTGTCTCTGAAGATTGCGGGGCAGGGTCCCCAAAACGTAAACGTGCTCCTTTCGGGTTTGTCCTCCACGTTTGCCTGGCCGCTCACGAACTTCGTGCCATCTCCAGTCCTCGCATCGTCCCTGTGCTCGATCCAAACCGGTTAGCCTCGATGCCCAACCGTTGCAGCATGCTGACGTAGAGGTTCGCCAAGGGATAATTGTTCGACCGGTCGAACCCGTGGTGTTGGCCGTGGCGGAATCCGCCACCAGCTGGATCACTGGGAGGTTCCGGTTGTCGTGGCTCGATGCGTTGCCGAGGTTGCTCCCGTAAAAGACCATCGTGCGATCGAGGAGCGTGTCACCCTGTTCCCGTGTCGTGTGGAGTTTTCGCAACAGGTCGCCAAAAATACGCATGTGCTCAAGTTCGATGAGGGCGAGTTGTTCGAGCTTGCGTTCGTTTTGTCCGTGATGCGAAAGAGTGTGATAACCTTCCTCGACGCCTTCGATCGGCGGAACGATGAAGAATCCTTGCATCATGATCGTGATGACGCGGGTCGAGTCGGTCTGCAACGCCAGATGAGTCAGGTCGAACATCAGCTTGCCCTTCCCGGTGACGTCGGCCTGCCCGCCGATGTCGCGGGGTGGTCGGGCGGTA
>CAYYUU010001219.1:0-2352 GCA_964474955.1 uncultured Alcaligenaceae bacterium
TAGAAGAAGTTTCCTTTGGTCTTGACTCTTCTCGGACGAGGCGGGAACACTCAGGCTGCGGGTGTGTTGGGCACTCCCGAGATGCGAAAGAAATATCCGTGCTTCGTCCTCGCGCCGACGAGTCCAAAACCCGCTACGTGGGGAGTCCCAAAGAATTTTGGCAGGCTTCAGGGGAACGAACAAAAACTCGATCTGGTCTTCGAGGTGATGAAGAAACTCCAGAAGAAATGGAGCATTGACGCCAAGCGAATCTACGTCACGGGTCAGTCGATGGGTGGCTTCGGAAGTTTCGCCGCGATCGCCAAGCATCCCAAGTTGTTCGCCGCGGCCGTTCCGATCTGTGGCGGTTGGGATCCTGCCGAGGCAAAGAAAATGGCCAAGGTTCCGCTCTGGGCCTTTCACGGAGCCAAGGACAAAACCGTGCCGCCGAAACTCTCTCGCGACATGATCGCCGCCATGAAGAAAGCTGGCGGGAATCCAAAATATACCGAGTATCCGAACGTCGGACACGGTAGCTGGGGACGAGCCTATGCGACCGCCGAAATGTGGGAATGGATGTTTCGGCAGAAGAAGGACTGAGAAAGTTGCTTTTCGCGGAGTGAAAAGCAACTTTTCGAACCATACTAGTTCACTCGGAAGACTTGGCAGTTGATTCCTACGTGAGTCGAGTTTACGATTTACCTCGTAAGCATCGACAAGAACAAGGTTCGCCACAACGGAGTCCGCCCCCAATTTCCACACACGCATTTTCGCAACCCACGCGAAAAAGCAAGTGGGTAATGACGCGAAATCCCAGGTGCACGAACTTGTTTGGTGAACTTGTCAGCGGGAGCCGACGAACGAAGTCATTCGTGGAGTTGGGTTGACGAACAGGCCCCCCCAAGGCCGTGGGCCGTCACGCGAGGATTCTTTGAAGCTACCTGGCCTGTTGGCATTCGACCTGAACGAACTCGTGTTCTTGGATTCGTGGGTGAGGAACATAGAACAGATAGGTGAGTCATGGATTTCACACTATTGCCCTCAGTTTGATGGGAGAAACGAGTGGAATCCGAATACTTGATCGGTAAATCTGCTTTGGCATAACAATTGCCAGTGAACCAGTTAGTATGTGACGTTGTTGTCCAGCATTCACCAGCAATTCTTTAAGAGGGAACATCTCATGCCTGAGCCAAATGCGACTCCTACGCCGACTCCGAAATCCTTTCCAGAAATGGCCAAGGCTCTTGGGCAATCGATCTATGACTCACTCTATGGGTTCATTACGTTCTTGCCCAACTTGATTGCGGCACTTGTTGTTCTCATTGTTGGGTGGTTCGTTTGCCTGTTGCTCGGGAAACTCGTCGAGCGAGGTTTGCGAGCAATCGGGATGGAGAAGGTCGGAGATTTCTCTGGCCTGAACCAGTTCCTCCAGCAAAGCGGGTCGACATGGACAACGAGTAAAGCCGTCGCCGTGTTGATCCGATGGTTAGTTTTCCTCATATTCATCCAGGCGGCGGCAACTCTGTTGGGCGTCCCACAGATCACACAAGTGATCAACACACTCATCCTCTATATTCCACGAATCATCATTGCTTTGGTCCTGATGGTCATTGGAGGTTGGGTTGCCAAGATGTTGTCGCACTGGGTCGAAATTGGATTGACGAAGATAGGTCTGGAGACCGCTGGGCAACGAGCCGGGATCGACGATTTTTTCAAGAAGGCGGAACTGGAGTGGACGACCGTAACGGCAGTAGCATTCGTCGTGCGATGGTTCATCGTGTTGATCTTTCTCCAAGCGGCGACGAGCATTCTCGGAATCCCTCAACTGACACAGATCATTAATGATATCGTGTTCTATCTTCCGAATATTGCTGTCGCTATGTTGGTGTTAATAGTAGGTTTCTGGGTCGGAAAAATTATAGCGGGATTATTGCGAGCCAGCCTGGCAAACTTCCAAGAGGTCAACGAGGAACTTGTTGCGAGGATTGCCCAGTATTCCGTCATCGGTTTGTCTATCGTCATCGCATTGAGCCAGTTAAAGGTAGCTCCGATCATCGTCAATACACTCTTCATCGGTCTAGTGTCACTCCTCGTGTTGGCTTTGGGATTATCCTTCGGACTGGGAGGTCGTGACGTGGCTGGGAAAATCGTAGAACAATGGTATAAAAAATCATCCGCCGTCATCCAAGAAGTTAAGGAAAAAACGCCAACGCAACAATCCAGCGGCACGAACCAAGCAACTGGGACAGATAATCCGGCGTCTCCAGGTTAATGGTCAGCCGCATTGAAACTGTGTGGTTTTTAAGCAACCCAAAGTGCGAGCTAGGGACTTGAACGCAGGTGAGCTTTTGCTACTAGGGCAGACCGATCAAC
>CAYYUU010001220.1:0-2350 GCA_964474955.1 uncultured Alcaligenaceae bacterium
GGCGCCGGTTGGTCTTGCGGAGATGGTTTCGTCACCGGACTCAACGCCAGAAACAAACACAGAAAAACAAGGCCCGGTAATGCCAGATACGGTGCGCGGTGGATCATCAGAAAATTCCTCTTGGTCCTTGAAAGGTTCATCAACTTTTGGGACGTGGAAGCAGAGTTGCGAAACACCAAGAACAAACAGCCAAACCGGACTCGTCGTGCCGCGAATTTCCTTTGGCTCACTGGGGCGTTTCCGCTACACTGAATTTTCATTCAACAGGGCCGTCCGAGAATGAAAAGTTGCTTTTCGCTCGGTGAAAAGATTGTTGCATTGATAACTTTTCGCTCCGCGACAAGCAACTTTATTCAACATCCTAATTGAAGCATTCCTGAAACCAACAAATCTCTCCAGGAGACCGAACCGTGACCGACACTCCAAACCAAACAAGCAAGTCTGACCGTCGTGATTTTTTGAAGGCTTCCGCCGTGACGGCTTCGACGTTGGCGGCAACGGCGACGATGGCTCCGTATGTTCACGCCCAAGGGAATGGCGAACTTCGAGTCGGTTTGATCGGTTGCGGCGGTCGTGGGACCGGGGCCGCCAAGCAAGCATTGCGGGCTGACCGAAATGTCAAGCTCGTGGCGATGGGTGATATGTATCGAGATCGACTCAATTCGAGCCTTGCCGCGATTCGTCGCGAAGGTGACATTCGCAATAAGATCGATGTCCCGCGAGAGCGACAGTTCACCGGTTGGAATGCGTATCAGCAAGTCATCAATTCGGACGTTCATGTGGTCCTTTT
Source organism: uncultured Alcaligenaceae bacterium (assembly GCA_964474955.1). Lineage (GTDB taxonomy): Bacteria > Planctomycetota > Planctomycetia > Gemmatales > Gemmataceae > CAYRFQ01. The sequence goes on from CAYYUU010001220.1 coordinate 791, forward strand.
GGCGACTCCACCGTATTTCCGGCCAGAGCACATCGAAGCTGCCGTTGAAGCTCGGAAGCACGTTTTCGCCGAAAAGCCAGTCGCCGTCGATGGTCCGGGTATTCGCCGAGTGTTGGCCGCTTGTCAGAGGGCACGCCAACGAAACTTGTCGGTCGTCTCGGGCCTTTGCTGGCGATACCACGACGGCATGCGACAAACGTTTACGCGTATCCAAAATGGCGACATCGGCGACATCGTTGCCATGCAGTGTAACTACTTGACCGGAACTTTGTGGCTCCGACGACGTGGTTCGGATTGGTCCGACCTGGATTATCAAGTTCGAAACTGGCTCTACTATACGTGGCTTTCGGGCGACTTCAATGTCGAGCAACACGTCCATAGTCTCGACAAGATGGCGTGGGCCATGGGTGACCAGTATCCCGTCAGTTGTTACGGCATGGGTGGGCGACAAGTGCGAACGGACCCGGCCTTCGGACACGTTTATGATCACATGTCGTGCGTCTATGAATATGCCAACGGCGTGAAGGCGTTTAGTTACTGTCGCCAGATGGGTGGCTGTTACAACGAAACGAAAGACTACGTGTTCGGCACGCAAGGAAAGGCGAGCGTGATGGACTACTCCATCACCGGGCCAAACGCCTGGCGACTCAACGCCCGCCAACGCCGACAGATCACGAACATGTATCAGCAAGAGCACAACGAACTCTTCGCGAGCATCCGCAACAACCGCCCGATCAATAACGGTGAATATATGGCCAAGAGTTCGCTCATGGGGATCATGGGACGCATGGCGTGTTATACTGGTCAGAAGATTTCCTGGAACCAAGCCTTGAACTCGAATGACGAGTTGTTGCCGCCAAGGGATATCCTGGGCGTCGTTCGAACGCCGGACGTCGCGCTGCCGGGACAGTAGGAAGTTGTTTTGGAGTGCGACGCCTCGACGCACTCCAAAACAACAGCCCGAAGCGCGAGCGAGAAAACAAAAACTACCAAAGCGGCAGCACGCTGCCGCAATCCAAAACAAAAACAAAGACAAACTACCAAAGCGGCAGCACGCTGCCGCACTCCAAAACTAAAACAACAAAACAGAGCAGAGATGTCATCGCCAAGCCAATTGGATTCTGATTCCGACCGCATTCCGCGTATATTGATAGCCGACGATAACCCGCAAGGCGTCGAGTTGTTGGAGGCGTATTTGCTGGAAGCCGATTATGAAATCGAAACGGCCGCGGATGGCCAGGAAACGCTCGATAAGATCGCGAGTTTCAAGCCGGACTTGATTTTGCTCGACATCATGATGCCTCGGTTGAGTGGTTTCGAAGTCTGCAAACAAGTGAAGTCCAATCCCGAGACGAGCGATATTGCCATCTTGATGGTCACGGCTTTGGATCAGCCGAGCGACATCGACCGGGCCGTCGAAGCGGGAACGAACGACTTTCTTACCAAGCCCATCAACAAGACCGAACTGTTGCTCCGCGTCCGCTCGGCGCTGAACGCTCGCATCTACAAGCAACAACTCGAGGAGGCTTTGGCCTACATCGAAGTGGTCGAGAAGGCGCG
>CAYYUU010001221.1:0-2347 GCA_964474955.1 uncultured Alcaligenaceae bacterium
GCCTCGGGAGTTGTAGCCCGTTGCATTTTGAGTCCTTGAAGCCTTCTTGTTCAGCATCGCGAATACGCCGCATCCAAATCGGTTATTGGCATTCCAGAGCTATCCTCGCGAACCCAGCATCCGAACCTAATCAACCCGCATCTTCACCCTTTCTGTTCTCGCCGCTCGATGGCTCTTCCGGGAACTTGAGTTCCTCAAGGTTGTTGATTGCACCGGCTTGAGTGACCAACCCACTGAGTTGCGGCAAGTCATCAAGTTGGTCAATTCGGTTTGAGAGACTTTCGTCCAAGGAACCAAATCGAGCCTCCAAAAACTGTTTGATCAGTTCTTTCGAGTTGCTGATTTTTACTTCCTTCGTAACTCTTTCCGTCGTCTCCTGAGCAACCCTCTCCGCCAACGTCATCGCAGTTTGTGTCGCCATTTTCTTGACCTCTTCTGTAAACGTCGCATCGAGTTTCGTCTGTTGGACTTGGGCATTTAATTCTTCGCGTTCGGGGTCGGTTCGACTCGCTGACGTCCACGTCAACGCCATGTGGAGCAGTTCGGCCCCACGAGGACGGTCCGCCGAGAGGACCGACTGCATTTTCTCAAGCACCTGTAGAAAGATCTCCCGAAACGCGTCGAATGCCTCGTGCCGAGACCTCACCACCGCCATACATTGTAGCCACGGATTGTCCGAATTTAACAGCTCATCAGGAGTCTCGTCCGACAGATTCCAGAAGATCGGCTCGAAATCCGGGACATACCGATGCAGTTCTGTTGGTGGTCCCAGAAGCTCGGCGATACTCCTCGCACTGCCCCAAGGTCGATCCGCCGTGTAGAAGACGATGGGCACGATCGGCGGCAATACCAACGTCTCCCTCGGCGGTGGTTGGCTGGCCCACTGACGACAACATTTGTCCCAGTAGCCGTTCACGAAATACAGCAGCCTCGCGGCCATCATGCGGTCGGTGTCGCTCTGGTGTTCATCAACACGACGACCAACGATTTGTCCTTGCCCTTGGCCGTTTGATATGGAATCTCGAACGGCAAATCGGCCTCGCGACGTCTCCAATCTTCGGTGTAAAAATCCCGCCCCAAGAGCTTGGCTTCTTCGACCACGAAGTTTGACGCCAGGTCAGGGACGGCGTGTTCGAGGATGACTCGCAGATGTTCGGGGTGTTGGAGAGTCGTGCGGATTGTCTGGTCCGCGTAATCGCGCACGGGGTCAGGAAGACTCATGAAGATTGATTCCAAAGATAGACAGTGACGTTGGCGGGCAACGCCAGATGGATTTCTTTGGACGATGAACGACCAATACACACCGCCCATGGTGGGCCTTCGCTGCGCTCCTTGCCCCACCCTACGAAAGACAATACGAGACAACCAAGATTCATCGTTCCTCGTCCCAAATGTCAACCCAACGCCTTACTTTTCAAAACTCTTCCGGACCTTCTCAACTCCCTCCATGTTCTGCCGCAGACTCACCTCAGCGTCGAGTTGATTTCGGTGATCCAGAATTCCAATGGGACCTTCGTATCCAGATTGAATGATCCACCACATGATCTCACGATCCCGGTCTCCCGAGCCGAATGGCACGATGTGTAGTCCCTCCCTCCGGTTCATGCCATTCAAGTTCAAGCAGAGGAGGTGCGGCTTCATCTTCTTCAACAGCCCTGGAAACCGGTCCATGTGGGCGGTTCCATGATGGAAGTTGTAGACGATGCCGACGTTGTCGAGCTTGAGGTGTTTGATGATGGCGATTTGGTTGACGGGGTCGCCAAACCATCCGCCATGGTTGTAGAGCCCGACCTTGCAGCCAATCTTCTTTGCGGCGAGCGCGATGGGACGGACACGAGTGGCAGCTCCCTTGACGTCGTTTCCACCCGCGCTGACCCAAAGTTGCGTCTTCACCTTGTTTCTGGCGAGGACGTCCAAAATGGTTTTCACGTGTCCCTTTTCCACGTCGCCAGGGGGACCCCACACGCCTGTCAACTCGATGCCATTTTTCTTGTAGAGCTTGACCTCTTCGTCAAAGGAGGGGAGGTGCTTGGCTCGCCAGTCATACGCCACTTTCTTGAGGCCAAGACGTTTGAGCATCGCGACCCGCTCCTTCGGTCCTCGGTTCTTGGCGTCGAAGGGGACAATACACCACGCAACCAGGTTGTCCTTGCGAAAGCTCTTGTCGAGTCGCTTTTTCACCGCGTCCTGGAAGGACACCTTTGACCCTTCCAGAAACGCCAACAGATCTCGGAGTTCTTGGAGCGTCATGCGGTCGATCAGGGCGTGCGGCATGAGCGAGGTCTTGTCGGGCATGCGTCTTTTGATGTCTGCATGTGTTATGCGAATCAAGCGGCCATCTGCGTCG
>CAYYUU010001222.1:0-2341 GCA_964474955.1 uncultured Alcaligenaceae bacterium
CCAGTCATCACTCTAAAAGCACGTTGAGATATACACAGATGGTGCCGCCGTACCGAATCCCGGTTGTGGTGGGTATGGTGTTGTCCTCAAATTTGGTCGCCATCGAAAAGAACTGAACGGAGGATTCCGACATACGACGAACAACCGAATGGAATTGATGGCCGCCATTATCGGGTTGGAGGCGCTCCGCGAACCCTGCGAGGTGACCCTCTACAGCGACTCGCAATATGTGGTCGACAACATGGACAACAGCAACGCGGCGAAGTGGAAGGCGCGTGGTTGGCGGCTTCTGTCGAGTAACAAACCGGTGAAGAATCCAGATTTGTGGGACCGGCTTTTGTTTGCGTGTGCCGAGCACGAAGTCAAATTCGTTTGGGTGCCTGGTCACTCCGGACATGTCGAGAACGAACGGTGTGATAAACTCGCGTTCTACGGTTTGCGGGACACGGTTCTCCAAGACGATGTGGGATATGTGGAATCGATCGTGGTCGGCAATGGCGAGATGGAGTTGGCGTTTGATGACGAGTAAGACGGCGCGAAAAGAGTGCAACATTCCAAAGACACTCTCCACCCACTCCCATTTCGTCATTTGGAAAAATCTGAAATCATAGTGGTGTACCAAACTCACCATGCACAAGAATCGAGTCCTCGCGAACCGACGGAGAACGTAGATGTCGCGAAAGCCGCAAGAAGCCTACGAAGAACTTATCGCCCGAACCAAGGAACGGAGTGTTCTGGAATCCTGTGGGGCGGTGCTCGGGTGGGACATGCAGACGTACATGCCCCGCAACGGGCGAGCCCATCGCGGCAAGCAACTCCAACTCCTCGCGAAGATGCAACATGCGATGCTCACGGCTCCGGAAATCGGGGAGTTGTTATGGGAGGTCGAAGGATCGGACTTGACGCGAGACCCGCTGTCCGACTCCGCCGTCAATGTTCGAGAAATTCGCCGAAGCTACGACCGGGCCACCAAGCTCCCCTCGCGACTCGTCGAAGAGTTGGCCGAGACGACGAGTCAGGCCGACGGCGAGTGGCAAGAAGCACGTAAGGAAAAGAATTTTGGACGGTTTCGTCCGTGGCTCGAAAAGGTCGTCGCCCTCAAACGCGAGGAAGCCCGGGCGATCGGATATAAGGAAGTTCCGTATGACGCGCTCCTGGATGAATACGAGCCCGGTGCGACGACGAAAGAGGTCACCGAGGTTTTGTCCAAGCTGCGCAACGACCTGGTTCCCCTCATCGCGGCCATCGCCGACTCGGGGAAGAAACCGGATCAGACGATCTTCGAGCGGTCGTATCCGATAGATCGGCAGAACCTATTTTCGCAAGAAGCAGCGGCGGCGATCGGGTTCGATTTTCTGGCGGGCCGTCTCGACGTGACTGTTCATCCATTCTGTTCGGGCATCGGACCGGGAGACTGTCGCCTGACCACACGCTACCACGAACAAGAATTCAACCAGGCGTTCTTCGGCACGCTCCACGAAGCCGGACACGGAATGTATGAGCAGGGATTGCCTGCCGAACACTTCGGGACGCCACGCGGGACGGCTATCTCGATGGGCATTCACGAATCCCAATCTCGCCTGTGGGAGAACCAGGTCGGTCGGAGTCGACCCTTCTGGGAGCATTTCTATCCGCGTGCCCAACAGATGTTTCCAAACACACTTCGCGGCACGACATTAGACGAGTTCTATTTCGCCATTAATGACGTCAAGTCAACATATATACGCGTGGAGGCTGACGAAGCCACATATAACTTGCACATCATTTTACGATTCGAGCTCGAACAAGCGATGATCACCGGTGACCTACAAGTTGCTGACGTTCCGGGAGCGTGGAACGAGAAGTTTCATCAGTTCTTCCAGCTCACTCCGCCGGACGATTCACAAGGTTGCCTCCAAGATATTCACTGGAGTATGGGCGGCTTCGGGTACTTTCCGACCTATTCGCTCGGCAATCTCTTCGCGGCTCAGTTCATGGAACGCGCCCGCCAGGATATTCCCGATCTTGACGACCAGTTTCGGCAGGGCCATTTTCTGGGGCTCAAGAAATGGCTCCTGAAGAATATTCATGACCTGGGGCAAAAATATCGTGCGACGGATCTTTGTGAAAAGGTGACGGGCAAGCCGCTGAGTCACCAGCCGTTGTTGGCGTATATGAAGGAGAAGTATGGGCCATTGTATGGGGTGAGTTGATGACGAAATGAGTCGCTCTGTTGTACTGGGACGACGGAACCAAAGACAGGCGCCCTTTCGCGGAGCGAAAGGCGACACTACAAAGACAAAGACAACGGCACACGGAGTGTGCCTACTACTTCTGGTCACGGCACACGGAGTGTGCCTAC
>CAYYUU010001223.1:0-2339 GCA_964474955.1 uncultured Alcaligenaceae bacterium
ACGGTTCTGGCCAGCTTAAATTGGACCTCTTTGTCGACTTAACGGAGTAGTACTAGAAGGAACCCCACCGACCGCCACATCGCAATTTCTTCCGACAGGTCAAGGAATGGTTCGATCCGGAACCCGATCACGTCATCATGGGAGAATGTCCGAGGGTTCCCCCACCGGCACTGAAAAACGCTCCGCCCGCTCCGAAGAACCCGAACTCTTAGACCCTCAAAGTAGGCACATTCCAATGCGGCGTCGAGTTGCCGCAATCCAGAAGAAAAACAAAACCAAAGACTGGTGTCCTTTCGCGGGGGCGGATGGATAAATAATTGTCGTGGTAAGGTGTGGATCGGAAAGTTGTTTTTCGCGGAGCGAAAAGCAACTTTCCTAAATGCGACACTCATTTCTCCGACCGCCCCCGCGAAAGAATGCCTTTGTGGTGTTGTTTCGAATCCGAGGCGGGAAAAGTGTACGCAAAAAGCGCAAAAATCAAGGGGAGGCATTTTTGCGCTTTTTGCGTACACTTTTTGATCCTGGCGGAAGGATTTTCGAAAGGTCGGTTTTCAAACGGAAGGTCCAAAACACGTACACAAAAAACACAAAAATCAGGGCGAGGTATTTTTGTGTTTTTTGTGTACGTGTTTTGGGAGTTCGGGTCGCATTTTCGAAAGGTCATTTTTCCAGGAAAATGGGCGGTTCCACCAAACCGGACATTCTCCTTGCAGCATTTGCCCCCAACTCGGTGTACCATGAGAGGCCGTTGAGGACATCTCCGACAACCGGCTCTCGTGAGGTATCGATCATGGGTGTGAGTTTTTGGCTTCGAGGACGATACGAACAGCCTACGCCTTCGACAGATGATCCTGTTGCAGAATGGCTTGCTCAGGTTGAGAATTTTTTCGATGGGGAAGTCGCGAATCACGAACAGTGGCAGGATTTCTACATACCGGTCCGTCGCGGGACGACATATGATGGTTCGCCCGCCGTTTTCGCTCCCATTCATCCAGCTGGCGAACGAGTCGAATTCGCCGTGCCCGAGCCCGGCCATATTGTGGTCTCCGGGAAAACATCCACCGTCGGTCCCGGATACCACATGGCATTGTGTGACTTAATCCAATGGTTTGGCGAAGTCTTCAAGGTATCGTGGAATCCCCCTGGTGAAGAAGACGACAGTTCGTCGGATGAAACGGGTTATTTCTTCGAGCAAGACCAAGTTGCCGTCGAAGAAACAATGCTCAAGGACCTGAAACTCATAGCACGCCTCACGCTCGAGATGACAGAGGGCGGTGAGATGACACACGCAGCTTGGGGGATGCCGATCGACTACGACGAACCGGAACATCCGGGAGACCTCTGGACGGTCATGGGTCCTCGTTCGTTCGACTGGGTCCGCGGCGTTTTGGAAGACCCACGAAACGGCATCGACGTGTATCCGTGGTGGGAACCCGGACCCTCGACCAATTTCCGCGTGGGACGAGCGCTGCACCGGATGTGGTGTGAGGTTCGGTGGCGAAAAATTCTCCAGGACGACGAATACGACGACTGGAGTGAGATTCACATGGACCTTTGTCATGCTTTTCACGCCGACCCGACTCTGGATTATCCCTGGCGCGAATGGGCGCATCTGATCGACGTTCTCAACGAAGAAGATGCCGCGACGATGCCGTTCGAAGACGTCACCGAGGAAGTGAAACGGCGAGCCGCCGAAGTTCCCGAAGACAAACCGCTCATTGGCTATCGGCGTTATCCTGTTCGCGTGAGCTTGCCCGACGGTTGGTCCGTCCGAATTCCGGGAGTCATGGCCGAATCATGGGACGACTTGACGTGGTCGGCGTGGGACGGCGAACGGACAGTCTGGTTCAAGAATTGGGGATTGCGAACGAAAGATGACGAACCGGTTCCGGCTCAAGACGCTCTCAACGCGATAACCCAAGACGAAGGCACCGTGATCCACCATCAACAAGATGACTTGATTGGCAAGGCCATCGTCCAAGAGGTCGAAGAAGACGGCGAAACTCTCATCAACCTCAATGCCTTTTCGGCCGTCGATGGGAAGATCGCGCTGTGCAATGTATTTTACCACGACCCAAGCGATTACGATTGGGCCATCGAAACGTGGCACTCGATGACGACCGAGCCAGACGACGACTCGGATTGATGTCGGACAGCTTTGCGGCTCGCGACATTCTCAAGTTGTTCGATGGATTCATTGAAATGGGGACAGCGAGATTTTCGCGAGGCCAACAAATTTCCTCGCGTAACTTCGCGGAAATGGAGTTGATGTTTCGGCGGGGAATCGACACCATCACAACAGTACCTACCACAACCTCTGCGACAACCACAACTGGGAG
>CAYYUU010001224.1:0-2339 GCA_964474955.1 uncultured Alcaligenaceae bacterium
GAACTTTGGCTGGACGGTGAACGTCTCGATGTTCTTCTTCGGGTTCCACGTCAAAAATACTTTTTGTGATGGTTGTTCGATGTCCGCGTTCTTCGCTGCAAAATAGCAGCATGCAGTGTGCGCATCGAGGGTAGGGAAGAGAGGAATGACCAAAGCGGCTGCCAGCAACAACGCATTTTGGCAACGAGTCAGACGTTGCATAAGTCGGGCCTCCAAAGTGGGAGAGTCGGTCTATAGTTTGTCTACCATTTACGACGATTTTCGCCAGCCTTCGGTTTGTTTTCGATGCGTGCAGTTTTTTGCCATGTCGTCTTGGTTCTTTTACGCACGCCCGAGTTCCAAGTGTGTGGGCGTTTGCACACTAGCACGTTGCGGGCCGGAGCCAAAAACGCTATAAGCGAGGGACTTTGAAAAACCACCTCGAGAAATCGGACAGTTGTTTATTTAGTGTTGCGGCGCAGCAGGAACCTGGACTTCGGGGTGTTTCAACCCGACGCCTCAAAAGTGACAGAGCAATACAGCACAGGGAATCGCAAACGAGAAATGATTTAGAGAGAATCGCGGAACGCTCAATCCCGCGAAAGAAGATAATCAAGGACGTGACAACCAAGAGCGTGTGTCGTTTCTTCCCGGCAGTGGGTCAACACAGATTCGCTCGTACAACCGGCTTCTTCGAGAGCGTCGGCGAGAACGGGGAGATGTCCGAAGTGTTGTGTTTCGTCGATACTCCGAGCAATCTTGACGACCACGCCACCATTCCAAACGAAACACCGAGGCTCTAGATGGATCGGTCGAAAAGGGTTGCCCAGCAAGCACCGAAACACCCGACATTGCGCCCCCCGGACCTGCCTTCGCACTTGGGCCGCGGGCTCCAAGTTAGCCAACTTTTGAATCGTCGCTAACTCGCAAAACGTCGGACTCAGGTGGAGCAAATCGGCGTTGGGCACCAGTGTGAGAGCGGCAGCATGGGCCGCATGGTAAGATTGCAAAACCGGTTGGGTGGTCCGCGATGCAGAATCCCCAAACATTTGTTCGGCGGCCCGAGCTGCTCGGACGACCGAATGAGTTTGCCCAAAAGGAACTTGTCCGTTGGCCAACCGTTCGGCACACTCCACGGCCCTTCGACTTCGACCGTCAATCAACAAATCCCAAATCATCCGGACACACGCACATGCAAACAATCGACGCTTCCGATCGCTCAGGCGATCCTGAACAAAGTTCAGAAGGTCGTCCGGATTGTCGCTGGCGAGCCATTTGTCTTCCGTCATTGCGTGGCCCTTTGCCCAGTGGGCGGTCGGGTGTTTCCGATTCCAGTGGCCCTTCGAACGGCCAACGGCTGCTGAGAGCGCAGCCCATCGGCTCGTGTGCAAGAACTTTCGACTTTACTGATTGTAGCGGCCCTCGATCTTCTCCCAAGGCGGAGTCTATGTTCTGGGAAAAGTTTTCTGGCTTGTGTGCCGGAAAAATCGAAAAGATAGGAAGAAACGGTTGATTAGCTCGGCGAATCTGAGAATGATCAGATTATGCATCCCATGAATTTGTATTGTGTTACGGTTTGCGAACGAAGAAGGATCGATCTATGCGGCACCCCTGGTTGCAATCTTTCATCACTATGGTTCTTACTGGTGCGAGCGTGTCCGGGGTGCCCAACGATGTTTTCGCGCAAGGAAAGCAACAACCCGAATCGAAAGACAGGAAGGTCGTTTTCCAAACGAAGGACAAGATCAAGGTCAATGTTCATCCGTTCGAATTGAAGGCCGGACGACATTACTACGTCTTCGTTTCTGCGAAGGGCTTTTATCCCTTATTTCGAGTCGAAACGGACAAAGGGAGACTCGTCGGCGTGAGTCGGAGTTATGGTCGGGTCGGGGACAAGGTGAAAAAGACCGTCCTGCCCATCAAGGCATCGAAAAACGGTCGTTACCAAATCGCCATCGCGGCACCGTTCAGCGGGTCGCTCACTGCGAGGGATTTGGGCTACTCGGTGGTCGTTCGGGAAAGTCCCGCGACCATCTTCCAGCATAAGGGCCAGCTGACGAAGAAAGATGACAAATACCGCTTCCGTCGCGGAGCCTACCACAAAAGCTACAAGGTCAAGCTCGATGGAGAGAAGACGTACCTTATCGAGCTGGAAACGACCAAGCTAAACGGGGTCGTTTTTTTGGAAGACTCGAAGGGGCGTCCCCTCCGAATGGGCCTGGGAAGAAACAAACGCTCGCAGATCATCTACCGACCTCAAAAGGGCGGCACCTATCGCGTCATTGCGACCAGTACTTCGGCCAACCAAGTTGGCGAGTTCGAGATCTCAGTTCGTCCTTTTCCAAAATTGACGAAGGAAT
>CAYYUU010001225.1:0-2336 GCA_964474955.1 uncultured Alcaligenaceae bacterium
TTCCTCGCTCGCGCTTCGGGTTGGTGTAAGATTTCCTCGCTCGCGCTTCGGGTTGTGTGTTTTGATCTCACCAGGACGTTTACTCCTAAACTAAAACATCCCAATCCCTTCACTTTCCCCGCTTTACCGTTCGAAGCAAATTCTGAAAATCCTGGCGTTGTCGTAGCGGATCGAGATCCGAATCGGTGAAATACTGCTCGACTTTGCGATATCCGCCTTTCACGGCTTTGTGCAGCGCGACCATTGCCTCTTCGAGTTCGCCCAAAAGGGTGTGGTAACAGGCGATGTTATAGAACAACACGCCCGGTTTTTTCTTCGGATCTGCAACGCGATCGACCACTTGAAGCAACTCCAAGGCTCGGCGATACTGCCCAAGGCGACCTGCAGCTTGGGCGGCTCGCATGTAGTCTTTGATGCCTGCCGGACCAAGTTTCAATCCAACACTGTAATGGTTGAGCGATTCCTCGTAGTCCTCGGCTTTGGCGAACTGCTTGGCCAGGAGCAATCGCGCTGGTTGAAGATCGGGAGCGGCGCGGACAACTTCTTTGAGTTCTTCGATCATCAACTCTTCCGGATCGGCCGCAATTTCTTTTTGGATCTGGTCCAACTTTTGTTGTGGTGAGATCGTCTTGATTTCACCAAAGCGATCTTCTCGCTTCGGTCGCGTGAACCAATAGCAGACGAAAGTCGCAGCCGCCAGAATCACCGTCAACGTCAACGGCGTCACCTGAGCCAAAATCAAATGGGCAAGCGTCAGGTATAGATTGAATCCGTCCTCAAGTTGAGAAGCGAAGTCGAGATGGTAATACTGTGCAATTGATGACCCAAACGGCAGCAAGAACGTGAGAAAACTCGATACCAACAACCACGTCCGCTGGACGACGCGGATGTCGAGTTCGATCTCGGCGAGGACTTCATGATCCTGGCGAATGAGGACCTTGGCTCCGGTGACCTTTCCGAGTACGTGTGGCACAACATGAAACGTGAGCGTTGTCGTTTCCTTCCCGACGCGAGTCGTCACCTTTGGCGGGTAGCAAACGCAACCAGGTAGGATCGGTTCGACCTCGACCGGGACGTGTTTCTTGACCTTGAACGGGCCGCTCGCTTGTTGGCCGACGTGTTTCTGAATGATCTTCTCGATCATCTTTTCACTGAGGATCACCAAAAACGGAAACACTCGGTCGGGATTCATACGAGAGTAAAAGCGGACGGTCGCTTGTCTTTGGACGACCTTCCGGACCTTGCCTCGTTTTGGTTTGGTGGCCGGTGCTTGGGCTGGAGCAGCTGCTCGTTGCGGGGCAAGAGTCGTGGCGGGCGCTTCCTCGGCCTCTTCGATTTCGGCAAAGAGGCCAAACTCGTCATCGTAATCTTCGGCGAGATCGATTTCTGTTAGACCACCTCGGAGAGTTTCCACGCCCTCGTCGAGAGCGACGACCTTGGAAGCGGATTCTTCGTCTTGTTCTAAATCGATGCCAGTGTCATCGCGGGCGACCACCTCGGAACCCGCTTCGGGAGCTTCGCTGTCGTCAAGCGTGAGTTCGAACTCGCTGTCCGAAATCTTCGAATCATCCTCCGGGCCGCCTCTCAAATCAATCCCGCTCGGGACATCAATTTGGTCAAAATCTTTTACCTCACCAAGATCCACTAGATCGCCCTCGGTTGGTTCGAAGGAAACCACAGGTTCCTCCTGAAAGTCTCCCAACTCCAAAACTTCGGAACCTTTCGGTCTAACCTCCAACCAAACTCGAGTTTTCTCGAGATCAGGAATCAAGCTCCCAAGTGCTTCCTCTCGAGGAAGCACTTTGTCTCGATAAACGACCTCCCAATCCTTCACGTCCCCCACGATCATGTTTCGAAATCGCAGATGTTGGGATCACCTGTTCCACCGTTGTCCGTGGCGAACAACGGAGCGAGACAACAACTTGGCGTTCGCCTTCGCCTTTGTTGATGAGAATTCGAAGTGATGGCTGGCTCATGGACGGATTCCTCGAATGAGAGAAGCGAATCAGTTGAGATTTGTGCTCGCAGACTGACTTCCAGACCAGGGGAACCTGAAGAACGGAGTTGGATTTCCACGAATTGAGAATATCAGGATAAAGCATCCCATCCGACATTTCATCCCAAGTTCCGCAGTCTGAGTTGGTGCGTCGTCCGCTGCACAGGTCGACAGAATCAAGCGAAAATCCTATTTCGGCCACTTGTCTTGAAGATATCCTTATGATATCATTTTGATAGTATCGAGATCAAAGACATTTCTGAGGTAAACAAACCATGATTGAGGAGAAAAGTTATCGACCCCGATCCGGATGGGGGCCGTTGTTTGGCGTGATTGTGCT
>CAYYUU010001226.1:0-2335 GCA_964474955.1 uncultured Alcaligenaceae bacterium
AAGGGAATCTTCCGGATAACACGACCAGCTGACAACCCCTATTTTTAGCTTGGATAATGCACTAGATTCGTCAGGTAATCCGAGTTGGCGATGGCTTTAGCACCTTCGACGCCGAGATTGTTCTCGTCCACGTCGAGACGCACGAGTTCGCTCAACGTGGACGATTCGGCGAAGGCCTTGGCTCCTTCGGCCCCAATTTCATTTTGCCAAAGGGACAACAAACGCAGGTTTCCGAGGTATTTGGACTTGGCGAGCGCCGCAGCACCTTTGGGGCCGATATTGTTCGCCCGCACGTCGAGTTTCGTGAGTGTCTTGGCGATTGGCGAATTCGCGAGGGCCTTCAAACCAATGTCGGAGACCGAGTTCCAGTTGAGATTGAGATGGCGAAGTTTCCGGAAGTGTTTGGACTTCGCGAGAGCCTTCGCCCCCTCGTCATCGAGGTTACAGCTTTGCAGACTCAAGTGCGTCAAATTTGCGAGACTCGGAGAATCAGCAAGAATCTTCCACTCTTCGTGAAACAACGTCGCGTAATCCAGATTGAGTCTTTGGAGTCCGCTCAGGTATGCACTATTTCCGAGAGATTCGAGTTCATCATCGGGGATTTCCAGAGCCCCCAGGTGTAGCTTGCGAAGGTTTGTAATTCTGGGCGAATCCACCAGGTCTCGAAGAGCATAGCCGATATCGTTCCCGTGCAAGTTGAGGGTGTGGAGGTTGGGAATACAAGGGAGATCGACGAAGCGCAAAAGGTCGTCGGCTTCCATCCCTGCGTACGACAAATCGAGTTTCTGCAAATTCGCGAGATGTTCGGACTCGAGGAGTGGGAGCCAGTCCGCAAACGACTCGGTCGAATCATTCAGTTTGATCGAATGCACCCACGTCATGTTCGGGATGCTGCCCAATTCGGCGAGGGAGCCATCTGCTTCCAATAGTTCCAACTCGCGAAGGAGTAGCGCTCGTTCGAAGAGCGATTTCTGGACGACGCGAAACATCGCCGCTGTGAGTTTGGCCTTCCTCACAAAGCCACGGTGGAACGTGTATTGCTTGATGCGTTTGGGCAAGTTCGCCGTCCAAGCGCCATAGTTATCGCGGAGCAGTTCGTTCTCTCGTTGGCGCAGCGGAAGCCGCCGAGGGTCGTCCGAATCGAACCGAGCCAATTCGCACTGGACTCGTATGAATTCGGCGCGGTCGGCGTCGCCGTTTTCTTCGAGCCAGTCGGCGTAGACCAGACGCGGCGTGTCGTCGTCGGGGTTGTCTAGGATTGTTTGGAAGAGGTCTTGTAAGGACATATTTGTACTTCCTGGAAAGCCGGAGAATTGAGGGTTGAGGATTGAGGATTGATTTTTATTGGCCGAAGGCCAAGCTCAACGTAGCCTGGTCAAGCTGCCCAGGTAAAAAGACAAACCTCTCGTGTTTCTTCCCACCTTCGCGTGAGATCTTTTCTGACTCTCAACTCTTCACCTCAACCCTCAACCCTCTTGCTCATGCCCTGATCCATTTCGGTTCACTCCCCGCATCTGGGCAACTTTCTTTTGCAGCGTATTTCGGTTGATGCCCAAACGTTCGGCGGCCTTGATGTGAACGTTTCCGGTCAAGTGCAGGACTTGTTCAATGACTTCTTGCTCCACGGCCCCGACGACTCGGTCTCGCAAATCGTTTTCGTCGGGCCAAAGGCGGAGGGCGGTCTCGACGAGTTGTTCGACGAGTTTCGGAAAGTTGTTCTCCCGCGTGTGGATGGGTCGGAGTCGTCGTTCGCCCTGGGAGCCGGGAACGAGGGCTTCAAAATAGACGCCATCGTTTCCGCCCAGAGCGACGGCACGTTCGACGTAGTTTTCCAACTCTCGTACGTTCCCGGGCCAATCGTATTGTTGCATGCGGGCGACGATTGTGGATGGAACTTCGGGCGTTTCTCGCCGATTTTCTTCGCAATATTTTTCGAGGAAGTGCTCGACCAACATGGGGATGTCGGACATTCGTTCTCGCAGCGGTGGGAGGTAGATCGGCACGACGTTGAGGCGGTAATATAAGTCGTCACGAAATCGCCCGGCCTCAATTTCTTCTTCGAGAAATTGGTTCGTCGCAGCGACGACTCGCGTTTCGACGGTGATCGTGCGGCTATCTCCGACGCGCTCGAATTGGCCGTCTTGCAACACCCGGAGGAGTTTGACCTGGAGTTTGGGGCTCATGCTGTTGATTTCGTCGAGAAAGATCGTTCCGGTGTGTGCGGCCTCGAAACGCCCGATCTTGTTGCTCACGGCTCCGGTGCAGGCCCACTAGATGTGGACGAACAGTTCACTCTCCAACAGGCTCTCGGCCAACGCGCCGCAATTGACGCGGA
>CAYYUU010001227.1:0-2332 GCA_964474955.1 uncultured Alcaligenaceae bacterium
GTGGTGGGTTGGAGATTCCAAACCTCGATCTCGACAAGGACATCGGTGGTTATGCGAAGGTCAAGGAACGCCTCAAGGCCGACATTCTCGACGTCCTCGCGTACAAGGAATCGCTGGCCGACCCGAACGAAATCAAGAAGATCGAAGACTTGATTCCCAAGGGGATGATCTTCTGGGGACCGCCGGGGACTGGTAAAACGCTATTCGCGAAGGCGATGGCCTCGTCGATCGGTGCGGCCATCACGATCGTTTCCGGACCAGAACTCAAGAGTAAATGGGTCGGTGAGTCGGAAGAACGAATCCGGCAAATCTTCCAGTCGGCCCGACAGTCGGCCCCGTCTATTATCGTCTTCGATGAAATGGACTCGTTCGCCTCGGCCCGTGGAACGTACACCGGCTCGGGCGTGGAGCACTCGATGGTCAACCAGCTTCTGACGGAACTCGACGGGTTCCACAAGGAAGAACTCGTCTTCGTGGTCGGGACGACGAACTTTGTCGAAATCCTTGATCCGGCGTTGCTACGTCCGGGACGTTTCGAGTTCCACCTTCAGATTCCGTATCCGGGTCGCGCGGACCGCGAAGCGATCTTGCGGATTTACAACAAGAAGATGAAGCTCAACATGACCGAGGGAGCCATCGAAGCGGCAGTCAACGAGACAGGACTTCGCGTCCCCGGAACGACCACTCCGCAATTTAGCGGTGACCACATTAATGCGTTGTGTCGTTCTCTGGCCCGCGAGCGATTGCGAGCATCGCAGAAGGATGCGGACTTCAGCTTCGACAAGACCGAGACGAGCACCGAGTTGGTGCAAAACGTTCTCGACGAGTGGCGAAAGCGAGGTCAGACGGAGAATCTCGCTGGTGCGGCGGCAACGCGAGTGGCGACACACGAAGCCGGGCACGCCGTTTTGGGGATGCACTTCGGCAAAAAGATCGACCGCATCACGATCGAAAGCGACATCGCCGGGGCCATGGGCTTCGTCGAATATGGTAAAGGCGAAGTGGTCCAGACGCAAAAGCAGATGCTCAACGACATCTGCACTTTGATGGGCGGAATCGAAGCCGAGAAACTTCTCCTCGAAGAAGTCGGGAATGGCGCTTCGGGTGACCTGCGCCACGCGACATGGATTGCCCGAAACTTAGTCGAGCAACTTGGCCTCGGGGGAGACGACATCGGGTTGGCCGTGTATCTCTCCGAAGATCCCGAGTCACCCATGCGGCGAAGCAACCTGTCCGAAAAAGTTCGAGAGCGTTTGGACGAGCGAGTCAACGAGATTCTGATCCAGGAACGCGACCGAGCCGCTGAGATCTTGCGGAAATATTCGAACGTTCTCGGCGCCTTGGCTGCCGACTTGAACGAGATGAAGACGGTCCCCGCCGACCCCTACATCAAGATGTTGCAAGACCAAGACGAGGCGGAAAAAGAGGACACGTCGAAATCTCGCAAGAAGACAAAGTCCCGTTCGAGTTCGTCCTCGGCGTCGAACTCGAAGAAACCACAGAAAGCGTAACCAACGACCACCGCAACGGCGACCGGGACGGCGACGATTTCCATCCCTCGCAGTGCGATCCGAATACATAGGAGTGATCCAGATGCCCGAAATGACCATCCAGCTGCGGGTGAATCCACAGACGAACAAGAAGGACTTGATCGTCTCGTTGAAATCGGATTCCGACATGCTCCCGCACGAACATGAACAAGATCACAAGGCGCTCGTCGAGAAATTGCTCAACAAAGGACTTGTCGAGGCGAGTGAATTGGGCGAAATTATCGTCGAGCGAGAAGACGAGGAAAAGAAGGCCTCCCTTCCACAAGGTGGCAACAAGGCTCAAGAGAAACAGGCCCAAAAACAAGGCGATTAGGCATGGGTAGGGAATGGGGAATAGGGAATAGAAAGAACAAGACAAAAGACGAGTCCCACGATCCTGCAAATGAATTTTATCCGTCGTGCTCTGTGTGGTCCGTGCCTGCCTTTCTATTCCCTGATCCTTATTCCCTGGTTCTACGAAAAGTATCAACGATAATTCATCTCTCTCCACAATCAACCACGGCGTATTTCGTTCTTTGAGGGAGCTTCGTCCAACAACATGATTCTCCAATTTCCCGACATGGACACATTGCACCTGGCCATGACGAGCAAGCAGGTGCCCGCAGATATCTGCACGCAGACTGCCGTGGCTGGTTTTGGTGAAGACGGCAGTATCTTTCTCGATACGTCTGCGTCGGTCCCCAAAAAAGTCTCCTCGGCGTTGAAAAAACTCGGCGTTTCGCGTCCTCGCAGCATCAAGGCAGACGAACAGCGTGATGTGTTGTGCTGGCCACAACTGTTTG
>CAYYUU010001228.1:0-2329 GCA_964474955.1 uncultured Alcaligenaceae bacterium
AAAAAGAAGAAAAACCGATCTCAAAATCGATCACCGTAGCGCTGTAGTATTAAGGTCTCCGGTTTCCCCAGCAAACTCTACGACCTCTAGTTGGAGCCGACTTTGTGACTCGCGCCATTGCGAGACCGCTTTCCGTTTCTGGGCTTCGAAATGTTCAACCTGCTGGGCGTATATTTTCAGTGCCATCTCAGGTTGGCCAAGACGTTCGTAAAGGTAGGCTTCCCCTGCGGGTAAGAGGTGGTAGGAACGGGCTTTCTGTCCGTTCTGGATGAACCCCTTATCAAGGGCTTCTTGAGGTACCTCGGAAGGGAACTTGTCCAACTGAGGTTCTGAGAATGCCTTCCCTGCTTTCTTCTGAACTTCCGACAAAAACTGGTCGCGTTGCAGAGCTTCCAAACGCCCTGGCGGAGCGTTTCGTTTCCATTCCTCTTTTCCTTTGTCCGTCAGGTTGTACTTGCTGCTTTTCTTTTCAAGAAACTTGTCTTCACAGAGCCGACCAACCAGTTCCTTCGCCGCAGTGCCTGTTGAACCGGTGATCTGCTTGATCCCCAGATTCTTCCCGCCGACCTTTACTGCTTCTTCCAAGGCCTGAAATTCGTCGTGATCCACTGGAGTCTCTCCAAATTGGTGACAACGCAATAACGGACATTCAGTCCGTGTAGCCCAATCCTTGGACAGTTTCCCGTTGGAAGTTCGAATACGACTTGCTGACAATACTACCTGCCGTTCGGGCAAAAACAGTGCGATTATTGGCAAGATTTTTGCTTGCCCAACTCTTCCTTCTCACACGGCATCGCAGGTGGAGGCACTGGCCGATACTGCGCCAGACGCTCGTACAAGTCACTGGGCAATTCCCAAAGTTCTAAAAGACGCTTTTGTAAATCACTCAACTCACTGACGTGAGCCACCAACTGCTCACCTATACTCAACAACACCCAATTCAAACCTTGATAAGCCGACAACAATAACTCCGCGCTCGGACGAGCATTACCGCGACCCTTTTGACCAGCATGAAGACCTCGCAATTTCTCCTTCCTCTGAGCCAACTTCTCACGCACTTGATGTTCGGCCAAACACAGAATCCGCAAAGCCAAACTCAACAACAAAATCAAACCAACTATCCGAGGGGCCTTCTGTAAATACATCGGCGTCAAGCTCAAACTACGACCTTTCAAACGACTGAACCCTCTCTCGATCACGTGTTGACCTCGATAGCTCAACACCGTCTCGCTGGCCGTTAACTTCGAATGATTCGTCGCATACGCTTGCCAACCTAAACGCTTTTTGGCCAATTCGATTTGGGCTTCGGCTCGAGATACGCTCACACTGTGATGCTCAGTCACAACGACTTGTTCGCGTTTGGGCTTGCGTTGGACAACGACTTTCGTTTCCACTTCGGTGTCAATTTGATAGTGCAATAACTCCGAGACGTTGTATTTCTCGGTGATTTGCTTGGCCTTGGAGGCGATCTGCTCGGAGGTTTGCACAGCCTTGCCTGGACGACGCACCGGTAAGTCCAACAACTCGGCCTGAGCTTTGTCCAAACGTCGCTCCAACGCTTCTTCGGCGGCCTTGGCATAGTCTACGCTTCGGGTCACGAATCTTCTCTCAGTCCACTCGATGACCTGCTCGTCTTGGTTGGTTGGCTGGAGTCGTTGTTCGGTCCAAAATCCCAAAGCCACTAATTCCCTCTCATCTTCGAGCGAACCGTCTCGGTCGTGGGTTGGCTCCTGCGAGGAGCCTGTGTCTTGGGGTCGGAAAACTTCTTCGGATGGGTATTGCCCTTGAGAGAACTGATCGAGCAACCCATCGAGTTGTTTTTGGGGCAGTTGAGTCTTGGACAGAGGGCATAAATAGTAATCGCCGGATTGTTGTAGGAAAAGACGTGTCTGGATCGATCCCATCTTACAATCGCCGACGTAGGTCCTTTTTCCTTGGCCCAACGTTTTCTGAACGTTTTGGATCTGAGGGACGTAGAGTGGATCGTCAGCACAATTGCCTGGCACGACGGATATCGATAAAGGCATGCCCAAGGGATCCAACGTCGAGATGGCGATTTTAACCTGCGATCGGTCCGGGTCATCCTTGGAATGTCCGAACTGAATCATGCCCTTCTCATCGAAAACGGGTTGGTAAGTCGAGGCGGTGGTGGCATCGATTCGAATGGCGTCGCTCGGCAGTTGGTAGACGCGGAGAGTTTGTTCATTGAGATTCTCTTGAAGTCGCCCGAAGGCCTGGTTTTTGGGCAGGGCCGAGAGAATGTCAGCGAGTCGGTCGTCTTGGAAATCCAAGGGTCTTATGGTTCGCTCAAGAGGCGAAAATTGTGATC
>CAYYUU010001229.1:0-2328 GCA_964474955.1 uncultured Alcaligenaceae bacterium
ATGCGGCCATGATCACTCGGATGGATCGAGATATTGGCCGGTTGATGGAGTTGCTCGAAAATCTCGGACTCGCCGAAAACACGATTGTATTCTTCTCCAGTGATAACGGTCCGCACCGCGAAGGGGGAGCGAATCCGAACTTCTTCAACAGTTCGGGGCCGCTCCGTGGGTACAAACGATCGCTCCACGAAGGGGGAATTCGCGTTCCGATGATTGTCGTCTGGAAAGGAAAAATTCCGGCGAATTCCACAAGCGATTTGCAGTGGGCCTTCTGGGATTTTCTTCCGACCGCTGCGGAATTCGCAGGCGAGAAAGCTCCGAAGGACATCGACGGAATCTCCATCGTGCCGACGTTGCTGAAGAAGAAAGGACAGAAGCAACACAAATATCTGTACTGGGAATTCCACGAGCGAGGGTTCGCCCAGGGACTTCGGATGGGCAAATGGAAGGCCGTTAAGTTGAATAAACAACCGGTCCAACTCTACAACTTGGGGAAGGACATTCACGAAGATAACAACATCGCCAAGCAACGTCCGAAGATTGCGGCGCAAATCGAAACCTTACTCCGGGAAGCAAGGACGGATTCGAAAGCGTGGCCGGTTCGGTATGGCCGAAAACGGAAAAAGAAAGCTCAGAAGGGATAAACACCCGCGAATTCTAAAGACAAACCATTGACGGGCCAAACAAACGCACCGAACTGACTTGTCGGTTCTCGTTTGTTTGGCCCTTCGATTTTTCATCTCCTACGCATCTCTTCAACAAGATTTTGGAATCGGCCTGAGGCGTTGTTTCCCTCCTCGCTGTGAGTCTCTCCCTCGCGCTTCGGGCTTGTGGAAAATAATTCCCAACCACCGAAGCACCCGGAACAGGAACAAATGATCACATTAAGACAAACAAAAACGTCTATTATAAAAACATTTTTGTACTTTTTATCTAAAATTATGCTTGAAAAACAAACAAATATGTCTATCATGAAGGTGTAGAGCAATGATGGGCTTTTCTCTCAGGTGCAATCATGACGAACACAAACACGAACCCTGAAACTCCTGACGTAATCTCGATGCGAACCACAATCCCGGGACCAGACCGGAAGCGAACACCTTGCGAATACATCTATCGTCTCATCTACCGAAGCGACTCTCCACACGAAGAAGGCTGTGTGTTGGCCTGTGAAGTACTCGGCGGACGGATGGTCTACCAAATCGCTCTTGAGCGAGAAGAGGAAGGGCACCTACGAGCACATTGTACTTGTGCAGACGCCATTTATCGTGGCGATGAACCGGGCCACGTTTGCAAACATGTACGCGGATTGTTGCAACTCGGTACGGAAATGTATCACGGGCTTGCCGGAGAATACGCCGGAAGGCAACAGGATTCCTGTGCGGAGGCGGCATGACCTGAACTGCACGGAGGAGCGTAGGACAGGTTTTCAAATTGCCCTACGGCTTCATTTTGCTTTGTCGCGGCTCTGAAAATCTTTCATGATCAGTTCGACACGGTTCCGCGTTCCGCTGATTCGGCGGACGTACCACTGCACATGACCATCCTTGTGGTGGAAGATTCCGCGGGTGAAGGTGGACGGCGCCCCCTCTTTCTTGTCTTCGTGCAGATTTTGGAGGATCAAATCTTCGTAGATGCTCTCCATCGAAAAGTATTGGTACGTCTTCGGGGGCAGCGCAACTCCATCTCGACTCACAAACTTGACTTCCTCCTGCTCGACTCGAACGAGATACTCGCCCGGTTCGGTCAATTCGGCGGGTTCCGCGGTACCACCGTTCCGGCGAACTTCGAAATACATGACGTAATTATTCGGGCCATTCTCTCTCCACTTTGCCAACCCGGCTTCGGCCTCTTTCAGGGTCAGGAGTTGGGACAAGTTGTACACAATAAGTATTGTAATCGCCGTTGCGCACAGCAAACTCACGACGATGAAAAACCAAATCCAAGAGCGAGGTTTGGTGTGTTGTGGTGCAGCGTCGGTCGAGTGGGTGGATGGTGGCTTCATGGTCGATGTCAGTCCAACGGGTGCTTGGCGGGTCTTTCAAACCCATTGTAGGCACTGCGTTCGAAAATCAAGCCGCCTTGGCCGCCTCAGACAGGTATTTGGCCGAAAAGGACTCTCTACGAACGCGTTCGCCAAGTGTAAAACGGGCGTTTTGTCCCATTTCCATGCGAAGCGGAAAATCTTCGATCAGCCGCTAGGTCTGTCGGGCAAGCGCGACCTTATCCCCTGGTGGAACCAAGTAACCGGTGTCCCCGTAGTCCAACAGTCACGAGGAAGCAAGTGTTGTGTACGCTAATGTGGGTCGTCAGACCGACATCTCCTCG
>CAYYUU010001230.1:0-2326 GCA_964474955.1 uncultured Alcaligenaceae bacterium
AAGGGGGAACAGGGATCGAAGGTTCCACATCTGGAGGACCAGGGTTGGGCGGAGCGATCTCCACGGGCGACTCTTCGCCGTTTGGCTCTGCCGACTCACGCCTGAGTGTCAGCGGGAGCACGTTCGTCAGCAACACCGCAACCGGGGGTGATGCCGGACTGCCTGATCAACCCGGCGGCCTGGGAGTCGGTGGAGCGATCTCCGTTGGGGATGGGAGTCAAGCGAATCTTTCCAGAAACTTTTTCCGACACAATGTCGCCACCGGCGGTAACGGCAATGAGGCCGACGGTGGGACCGCGACCGGAGGTGCCGTTGCGGTCAACGACGGGGCCTCTTTGACGTCAACCCGGAATGACTTCCTGAACAACGATGCCATTGGCGGACTCACGGACATGACCCGAGCAGGCCTGGTTTTCGACTCGTCGTTGGATGGCGAACAAGAAGTCCCCCCGGTCGTTAGCGCTGCCACGGGGACCGCGAAACTCACCGTCGCGGAAGACCTCTCCAGTTATAGCTTCACGCTGACGGTCGATGGCATCGCGTCTGGAGACTTGATGAACGTCGGTGGCCCCACCATCGACAGTCCCGTTCATTTGCATCTGGCCCCAGCCGGCTCGAATGGGCCAATCGTGATTAACCTCGGCGGAGACGGCACGATTGTCGACGATGGCGGCGGCTTCACACTGACGGTCACTGACGCCAGCTTCGAAGACCTCCGCGGGACCCTCACCCCAGAGGAGCTACTCGAAGAAATCCAAGCCGGCAACACATACATCAACGTCCACACTATCGCCGTCGCCAGCGGCGAGATCCGCGATCAGGTTGTTGTCCGTGACTTTTTCGGCGGAGTCGGTCGAGGAGGAGCCCTCGGTTTGAGCACCACGAGTCTCGCCGGATTTCCGACGGACCCAGGAACTGGGGAGTCGACCCGAGATGAATTCGTTCGCAACACGGCCGTCGGTGGGATCGGCGGAGGCATCTATAACGATGGCGAATTGGGAGTTCGCAACGCCCGGATCACCGAGAATCAGGCGCTCGGCCAGGCCGAGACGGTCGTGGTTGGCAACCACGCCCAACAAATCGTTGGTGGGGCCATCGGTGGTGGTGTCGCAAACTTCGGCATGCTCAACATTCATCACAGCCAGTTCAGCAGCAACCGCGCCCTCGGAGCCGACGGGGGCATCAGCTCCGGTGACTTCTTTGCTCAAGAGCCAGCCTTCCCAGGAACCTCTGTCGGCGGCGGGCTGAGTAACCACGGAACAGCGATCGTCACGCGAACAGATTTCGTCGATAACCTTTCCCGAGCTGGCGACGAAGGAGAAGGGCAGTTCGCGGCCTTGGGCCTTGGCGGCGGGATCTACAACGACAGCGACATGACCATCACCGGTGGTCTCGTCCGTGAGAACCAGGCGATCGGTGGGAGCAACGCGGTTAGCCCGTTCCACAACGGCCACTCCCTCGGAGGCGGAATCATTAGCGGGACGCTTAATACCTTCTTTGACCCTACCGACACGGCAACCTTGACGATCACTGGCACACGGCTGATCGACAACGTCTCGATTGGCGGGAACGGCAACACCGCCACTCTGCCACCCGAAACTATTCCGGCAGCCGACGCACCGAACAACGCCTACGGTGGCGGCTTGTTGCTCTACTCAGGTACCGGCACGATCGAGGGAATCACAGTCCAGGGCAACCGGGCTCTCGGCGGAAACGGTGGGACCGGTGCCGACGACGGACTGGCCATTGGTGGCGGCGTGTTCTTCTTCAGTTTCCTCGGGAGCGTCAATGCTACCTTGAGCAATAGCCATATCTCCAACAACGAGGCCATCGGAGGAGACGGAGTATTCGGAGCTAACGCGCTCGGCGGTGGGGTCGCCACAGGCTCCTTCGGCGCTCCCCTCGGTGCCGCGGGGACGGTCGAAATTTCTTCGTCCACCATTGCCAACAACCGAACTGAAGGCGGCTCCGGCACCTCTGACAACGGGATCGGTGCAGGTGGCGGTGTCTCGATCGGAAGCGCTGACGCCGTTTCGATTTCCACTTCTCAAATCACCCAAAACCAAGCCATCGGTGGGATCGGCGGAGGTGTGTTCAACGAAGGCGCTCTCACTATCGAGAACGCCTTGATCGCCCGCAACACCGCACTTGGCCAAAGCGATGTCGGCATCGACCTCCTACCCGGATACTTCCTCCAAGGGGAAGCTCTGGGGGGCGGACTTTCCAATCTCGGGACGGTAAACATCGGGCGAAGCACTTTCTCGGGAAACGACGCACAGGGAGCCGACAACACTGTGGGTCCCAACTTTGGCGAACGACCCGAAGT
>CAYYUU010001231.1:0-2324 GCA_964474955.1 uncultured Alcaligenaceae bacterium
AATCAAGTACTTTCGAGTTCCTGACTTGAGTGTTATTTCTAAGTCCTTCGCCCAGCTTTCTGGGAGAAGGCCAGATCCGAGCGAAGCGGTAACACAGGGATGAGGGGGCTCGGGTGCCTCGTTCTCACTTCCATTCCGGAGTTACCATGAATCTCCTTTCTTTGTTCCGCCGTAGTCCTGAGAAAAAGAACATTCGTTTCGGCACAAGATCGACGACCTTCACTTTGCACAACGTGACACCGGCCAAGCGCCCACTACCTATCTGCAAACCTCAAGAATCGGTTGCAACATTATTGACCACGATCGACCGGAATCAGCGAGACGAAGCTGATCGACCTTCCGAACTCCGTCCAAAACTAGAGGCGTGCTGCGACTATTCCACGGACTGCGTCGCCGGTATTGACTTTCATCCGTTGGTTGCGGCGGTACATTATGCGTATTCCGAACATCGCCCTTTGGTTCTATCGCCTGATATGATTTGGGTAACAATTCTCCAAGGGCTTTCCCAACACGTTCGACACAATCCAGAACGGCTCCGAGATAAGTTCGTGCAACACGATGGAAAAAGAACGATTCAGGCGGTCCGTGGAGACGTAGTTCCCGGTTCGCCAGAGAACCTTTGGCCCGAAGTTATTCAAGACTGGGCCGACGGCGTTCAACGACACCTCGGGGACAACCACGATCGCTTGGTTGCAGAATTCAGTACTACGGGAAATCACGACCAACTCGCGGCTACAATCGCTCTGTTGGATGCAGTCTCACCGTACTTCCGATTCGAAGTACACTTCATTTGTGGAATTCCCGAAATCAAAATCGAAGGTGTCCCCGATGACTGGGGCTTATTGCGTTCAAAAGTCGATGGTTTGAAACTATTTGAGTTGGATTGGTGGCTCCCGCATCTCCGTGTTATCTGTGATCAGTTCGTGAGGGCCTCGGAAGGAAAGATTGATCGGGACCACTGGGAAGAGATCTACTACCCGTTCGACGCAACAGGCGAGTGCATTACAAAATACACCCGCCGACGGAGACGGCAGCAACCGTCATCTGGGAGAAATCATCATGTCGACGTTGGTGGGTGGATCTTCCGCCTCTTTCCATACCTGCGTTCGAACAACTTGGACTATTCCAGGCGAAATTCGCTCCTCGAAAATCCTGATTCTTGTCTTTCGTTCTGGGACATCCCAGGAGGGCTCTCGACGACTCCATTCGAGTGTCACTCTCGGACCAGACGGATGAAGGAATCGAAACGACTCGTCGGTGGGTTCGTCGGCATCACCCAAGAGGAGAAGACGTTTGCTCTCCGGCCCAAATTGGGTTGGGCGGTTTGTGATAATCCTGCGACGACGGCTCAATAATTTCCGATCCTCAACGAGAAAGCCAAACGAATGCGTTCTTGTATCTTCATGTATCTGAATCTGTTGGCGTTTTCGTTTTTCCTCTCCGACCCGACGCTCGCCGCCGAAACGAAATCGAAGAGGCCCAAGACCGGCGCACTCATCATTTGCGGAGGCGGAGGAACTCCTAATAAAATCATCGAACAATTCGTCAAGTTGGCCGGTGGCAAAAAAGGTCATCTCGTCGTCATTCCGACAGCCGGTTCAGACAAATCCGTTCGGAATACGAAACGAACGATCGAGCTTTGGAAGAGCCGGGGAATCGGAACGGTCGAAGTCTTGCACACGCGGAATCGAGATCGAGCCAACAATACGGAATTCATCAAGCCACTCAAGAAGGCAACGGCGGTGTGGTTTGGTGGTGGCCAACAATCTCGGTTGTCGGCGGCCTACGTCGGCACGAAGGTCGAGCAAGAAATACAGAATGTCCTCCGTCGCGGTGGAGTGATCGGCGGGACGTCTGCCGGGGCTGCCATTCAGTCGCGAGTGATGATCGAGAGCGGGCGGGAAACTCCGAAGATATCCAAAGGGCTCGACCTTCTTCCCGGAGCCATCATCGACCAACATTTTCTGAGGCGGAATCGAGTCAACCGGTTACTTGATGCCTTGCGAAAACATCCTCAACGAGTGGGCATCGGAATCGACGAAGGAACCGGGGTGATCGTGCAAAACGGAATGGTCGAGGTCGTGGGAAACTCGTATGTGATGGTCGTTGTCCCAGCGAGGAAGGGACAACCTCTGCGGATTCAATCCTATCGTTCGGGATCGCGATTCCGATGGAATTCATTTCTTTCGGACAACAAAGGGCAAACTCAGTAGACGTAATCGGGAGTGAAGTTTCTTGCAACGGGTGCGGATAATTTTGGAATTTGATTGAGGCAGCAATTTCTGCGGCGTTACGTCGTGGGTGGGATGCAGCAGAGCCAAGCA
>CAYYUU010001232.1:0-2323 GCA_964474955.1 uncultured Alcaligenaceae bacterium
TGTGTCGGAGCAGCAATATGCCTTTTGGAGAAGTGAGGGTTGGCTAGCGTGTGTAACAACTCCGTTTGCCATCGCTTGGCCGCTCTTTGTCCGTAAATGCTGAAGCCTTCGAATTCCTCCAGGACTTGCTTGTTTAACCGTTTGGTCCGCAGGTCGTCAGCCCCCCAATGTTTTGAGAGTTCCATCAACGCGACTTCGGCGTTTGCACACACCTGTTGTTCTGGAGAATAGAGCTGATTCAAGAGACCAGGAATCGCAACTTCACCACATTGCACAACCTTGGCCACCCATTGCGTTCGGTCTTCATTGGTCGCTACGGCCAAACCTCTTAACGAGTACCAACTATATAACTCTACGCGGTGGTACCACGTTATTCCGATGGTGAGTATCGCGACTGTGAAGGCAGCGACAAGAATGAGGCGCCGATTGAGAACAGATTCCACAACGTATATCTCCCTTGTGAGGAAGTGAAGGTCGAAAACGAGAGTTCTCTTGGAAAAATGGGGAAGAAAACCGAACACGAAAAATAGGATTGGTTGGATTTGATGTTGGAGTGAGGAGCGCGACCACGTCCGAAAGCAAAACAAAAACAAAACCAAAACTACTAAAGCGGCGTCTAGCCGCTGCACTCCGGCATCAAAAACAAAACCAAAACTACCAAGGCGGCGTCTAGCCGCCGCACTCCAAAATAAAACAAAAGCGAACGGCACACTCTGTGTGCCTGTTACTTCAAAACTACTTTCCTTCCAACGTCTACAAGAGAACTCAAAACAGATATGCCAGGAAAGAAAAGGGGACTACGTAATCGAGACGGTTCCATATCTTTCGAAATATGCGCAATATCAAGATATCTCTGGCCATTTCTGGCATAATCGCCGTAACTACAAAAACAGTTCAAGTCAAGTCAACCCCATCTTCGATTTACACTAGAGAAACCTCGTAGCGGCTCTCTGGATTATGGGAGTGACCGGCGGACAAGTTGCAATCCGTCCTACGTTCCGACCAACCGGACCGCTTCAAGATCCAGAGCGACACCCAGCGCAGCCCCATTCGTCGTCCCGTCCCCTCGATGCTCTGCCCCGAGAACAGGCTGAGCAATCAAGGCCGAATGCCTGATCGCGCAGGGGAACGAAATCAGGGGTTGATCGCTGCGTCGCAGAGCGGGGCAAGGCTCTCGGAGCGCCCAGATAAAGGAGTGTCGGATGAAAAATCAGCGAATCGCTGTTTGGATATTATGTATCGCAAGTGGCTGTCTCTCGGCGAGTTCGTCGGAGGCAGGGCCTTTCACACGATTCTTCGGAAGCCGAAAGGCCGAGATCCCAGAACAACTCCAGGCGGCTGCCCTGGTTCCGATGCAGGGGCTGCCGTTGTCGATTCGAAAGAAAGTGAGCGAGGTGCTCAAATCACCAACGCTTTACACGCACGGCCCGACCGAGAAGTTCGTCGCATCTCCAACCGTGTATCGGTGGTTATTGGACCATCCCGACCGAGCCGTCGGCGGATGGCGAAAGCTCGGAGCAAACTGCATCGAGATCGAAAATCGGGGAAATGGATATTTCGGATATAAGGATGAACTAGGTAGTGATGTCACCTGGACCTCCATTCACACAGGTCCTGCGTTGCGAGTCTGGTACGCCGAAGGGAGTGTCAAGATGAGCCGATTTCTCCCCACAGTTCCGGTCCAGTGCGTTGTCATCATGCGACACCCGGTCGTCGGTCGAACCAAAGAAGGGACGATGATGCAGCAACGGGCCGATGTGTTCATCCGCACGAATAGCCGGGCCACGGCAGTCTTGACGCGACTCCTTGGACCGTCTGTCCCGCGGATTGCCAAACGAGGTGCGACCCAACTGCAAATGTTTTTTGGGGCCATGGCGTGGTATTGCGACAAGAACCCCACGAAAGCCTCTGCCCTGCTTACCCCACACCAGCCCACACGAACACAACCAAGAGTACACTCCTCCACCGACGACCAGGGGCTTCTCAATTCGATCTCGACATTCCCGACGAAAATGTCCGGGATGAAGTAAACGCGGAGATGTTTGGCTCGACGGACTGGTCCGTATGCTAAGACACCCGAAAAAGGCCGCCGACGCGATTCTTGGAATCGCCCCCTCGGCCTTTTGTGTTGTGCGATTGCCGGGCCCTGCTCGATTACCGAGCCGCCATTCGGTCGACTCTCAAACGGTTCGCTTGGAAGTCCACGCGGACACTTTCGCCAGCGCGAAAACGAACCTTCCGAGTTTGAGAAATCGGCCGACCATCTTGTTCCAGTTCCACCCGAATTCGATACGTGTACGTCGCTCCCGATTCGAGTTCGGGA
>CAYYUU010001233.1:0-2321 GCA_964474955.1 uncultured Alcaligenaceae bacterium
GGTGGATTGTTCAAGGTTGCGGCGGGGGTGTGTCGCTGTTGTTGTCGTGTGACGGTTTGTCTTGTCGTTGGCTTACGGCGAGTCGGTTTTGCTTTCGGCGACCGTAATGGCGGGAAAAGTTGGTCGCATCCAAAGGAAGACGAGATACCCGACGAACGCCACGGAGTAGCTCACGACTCTTTGAAGGAAAGCCATCGAGACGCCCTTGGCTCCGTCGCCTCCGAGTTGTTCATAGAGTTTTTCGAAAGCAAGTTCGGCCCCACCAACTCCTCCAGGTGTTGGAAAAGTGGCCTGGGTCGCAGTACCCACGGGCACGAGAAGGGCGTGAGCTTGCAGCGGCGGAATCGCTGGCGGCGGCGTGTTTGGGAATAGCCCTTTGACGCAGAAGTAAAATCCGAAGACCGTGACACAGTGGCCCAACATCGAAAGCAATAATCCGACGAACATGCTCCTGCCCCGAAGACGATACATGTGCAGAGTTCGCCATAACTCGGCCAACATTGGGCCAACTTTGGGAGCCTTCGAGAGACGATCCGCAAACAATTCACTCCACCGACGCGGAATGCAAACGACACCAACCCACAAGGCGAGCGATCCCACAGTGATCACAAAGGCCACCAAAACAACGTACCAGAGAATGTCGTGTTCGAGCCAGCCGAGAGCCCAATACACTCCGCCCACGAGCGTCACGAACCAGAACAATCCAGTCGTCCCAAGAATGCGGTCCACGACGACCGTCGCGACGGCGACCGTCCTCCGCGATTGTCCTCGGGCTAGCGTTGCCGCCTTGAGAATGTCCCCACCGACAGTGCTCGGGAGAAGGGTGCCTATTGCGTAGCCCATCAGACCGAGCCGGAACGCCTCGGAAACTGTGAACGGCAAATCTTGAGCGCGGACGAGAAAGTACCATCGGACGAACGTGCACGAGACGGCGAACAAGATACAACCCCAGGCGAGCGCGAGGAACTCTGGGGCGATTGTCCAGGGATCGATGTCGCTCAGACCTGGCCGACCTTCCGGGGCCCAGTTCGACCAGATCACCCAACCCAAAATGCCGAGTCCCAATGCGTATTTCAAGAGAGTCCAGAGGAAACGACGGGGCACAGGATCGGCTCGTTGGGAAAAGAAGTTGGGAATCGAAGAATGGGCCAACTCCCACAAATACTACACGGGAAAAGGGGAGAAATACCACCCGAGAAAATCTACTCGAAAATAGCTGTCCAAACTTCCCCCCTCTGGCATTTTTGCTATACTAGATTTCTATTCGATCTCTGGGGGCGTGGCGCAGTTGGGAGCGCGTTTGAATGGCATTCAAAAGGTCGAGGGTTCGAATCCCTCCGTCTCCACTTGACATAACTTGTTTCCTTGAAAGCATTTGCATTGTTTCTTTCCTGTTCCAGAATAGTTTGATTTTCTTGCTTGTTACCATCAGCGTTACCATGAAAAATTTTTGATGTTGGTGTTGGCGGCTGGTGGTGCGAGCTTCAAGTATTTTTGGGGTTGGAATTCTGTGTATCTTCTGTCGTTGGGTCTGTCGCTTTTGATTGGTCTACTATGGTGGGCAGGGCCCACACATCAAGACCCAAATCCTCGAGTTCCAGGCGACCATACAAATCCGCCGTCATCTCGATACTCGCATGTCGCATCAGACGAGTGACTATCTGGATCGGAAGCCGTCGGGCCATTTGAACGCAGAAGAAATACCGCAGCGAATGAAAGTCGACACTCCGGCCAGCTTCGTCCGTTTTCTGAATCGAGGCTTTCTGCAAATCGCGATTCAGACTTCTCAATGTCGGAATTGTTGGAAACAACTTCTCTGCTTTTCCAAGCGATTTCCACGGTTCCAGCAACACTTCGGCAAGTTCCGGAACCATTGGAATGATGTGCTGCTTGCGGCTCTTGTCGCACTCGGCGCGGAGCTTCCACTTCGGTTTTGGTGGCCTTGGGTCGAAGTCGTTCTTTTGCATTCGTTTGAGTTCGATCGTCCGAAAACCTGACAATCCTGCTGTCAAATAAAATAGTTTCCTTTCGTTTTCCAGGCCAAGCAGAGCCTGAAATTCTGCAACTTCATACGCCCTTCGTGGCCTTGCTTTCTTGCCTTTTGCCTTCGGAATCTTTTCCAGCACGTTGGTTTCGATGTACTCCTGTTGGACACACCAGTTCAAGAAGGCCACCGCCGTGTCTCGATAGCTGTTGATTGTTCTTGCCGATTTGTCGTTGTCCTTCAATGTGGCCAGGTACTTTTTCATGTCCCTCGGGTTGATGTCTATAATGGACCCCGAAAACTGGACCACCAGTTAAGAGAGACTGGTGGCCTGAAG
>CAYYUU010001234.1:0-2318 GCA_964474955.1 uncultured Alcaligenaceae bacterium
GGAGAACAAGAGGACGAACGACTGTCAACACTTTATGCTCGGACACCTTCCTAGGGCATCTTCTTCTCTTTCGTTTCGAGACCCAAGGTCTGTCCTTTCTCCAAAGCGGGAACGCCGGACTCGAGCCATCGCGGCGCCGCGGCGTCCTTGCAATAGTGATCAAAAAACTGTTGCATTCGAATCGACCAATCTCGCTGATTTCTATCCTGAGTTAATCCATGTTGTTCGCCATTATAGTTGAGCAACCAACATGGTCTTCGGAGGCGACGCAAGGCCACGAACATTTCGATCCCTTGATACCACGGGACAGCTCCGTCTTGATCGTTGTGCATCATTAAGAGGGGAGTTTGAACTTGATCGGCCCAAAAAACCGGTGAGTTTTCGATGTATCGATGTTGGGCCTTCCATAAGTTCTCTCCGATGCGGCTTTGCGTCTTCTCGTATTGGAACATACGACTACGTCCGCTCGACCATCGAATGCCACCATACGCGCTCGTCATGTTGCTGACCGGAGCCCCGGCTTCCGCTGCCGCAAACATCTTAGTCTTGGTGACCAAATAGGCCACCTGGTACCCGCCCCAACTAT
This sequence comes from uncultured Alcaligenaceae bacterium, assembly GCA_964474955.1. Lineage (GTDB taxonomy): Bacteria > Planctomycetota > Planctomycetia > Gemmatales > Gemmataceae > CAYRFQ01. The sequence continues at coordinate 587 of CAYYUU010001234.1, forward strand.
GTCCCTGAACGCCTATCTTTTTCGGATGGATGAATCCCTTCTGGATCAACATCGTTACGCCCGGGAGCACGGCGTTGACACAACTTTGGCCAGGATGTCCGACCCGATAGGGAATGTCCGGGACGAATACAACATATCCGCGACTCACGTAGAAACTAATGTTAATACTCGATCTCGAAGGACTCGGAGTGATGTATCTGTGGAGAAAGCTCGAACGACGCTCGTAGAAATAGACCAACATGGGATATTTCTTCTTCGCGTCGAAACCATCGGGCTTATACAAAATGCCATCTAGCTTGGTTCCGTCGAGTGATCGCCAGTGAACTAACTCGGCCTTGCCCCACGAGAACTTCTCCTGTTGGGGGTTTGCGTTCGTAAGGCATTTCATGTTCTTGAATCGAGTATTGGTGATCCAAACATCCGGATACTTTTCGAAGGTAGACCGAGTGACCAGGATTCGGTTCGCATTGTCGGCTTTCGCCACTGCCCGAATATTTTCGTCGAGCATCACAAGTTTCTTCGGCCTCTCGCCTCCTGCCACACTTTCCTGGTAATATCCAGATGCTTTCGTTCGGTAATCGAACGCCGACAGCACCATCGGCTTTTTGGGATCGATGTAGTTTTCTTTGGAATCCAGGCGCACATAGCGAAATCGTAGATTTTCCCTCCGACCGAGTTTGTCAGTCACGCATGTTGGCGGCAAGTCGCTTGTTGGATCGATGGCCCATATGTCGTGCTTGTCATACACCAATAACGCCTTATCTCCCTTCAACCATCCAACAGTTCCATAACCGCTCGGTCGTGCGGGTCGGTCATTGAGTTCGTCATGAACAGGATGCGGCAGCTTCTTGGTCAAGTTCACGATCTTGTTCGATGCCAGGATCATGGCCATCCAGGCTCGTTGTTTGTTGTCCCACCAAGTCAAGTATTTGGCCTGTGGTGAGAAGGAAGCCGCACTTTGAACCATCTTCAAGATGCGTTTTCTTTTCCCCGTCGGAACATCGATGAGGTATATATCATAATACGTAGGATAGTCCCAGGAACTAATCATCCGATACGGTTTGCTGGTGCGTCCAACAGCGACGTCGGCATCTCCTTTCGCACCAACGGATACAGAACTTACGTCTTCGTCGGCAAGTTGGACGACCTTTTTCGTCTTCAACTCAACAACAGCTCGGTAGGACAGGTTCCGCAAGATGTTCGCGAATTTTATTTGCTGTGGTTGAAGCAAGGGATCCTTCCAGTGCCATACGTCGACGTTGACCTTTACCTTTTTGTTTTTCTTCGTGTCTTTGGGTTTGGGCTTGGTGTTGAAGAAAATTCTATGGCCGCTGTACGAGAACGAAGGAGAAGAAGTCGCAACGATCCAATCTTTCGGAAGCCCTGCAGATTTCGGGGTGACCACGGGGTTCGCGGAATTCGTGTTCTCTTTCCAACAATATACGGACCACGCGGTTGGCTTGGTTTTCGTGTCGTCTCGATTCGTCAAGAATGCAAGTTGCTTGCCACGTCGGTCGAACTCCAAATACTGATATAACCCCTTTCCTGTCGTAACCGATTCGACCTTCGAAGTCTGGGTATCGAACGTATAGACCCCACGTTCCGCTTCGTCCTCTGGCAAACGGATGAATGCGAGCCTCTTGCCATCCTTGGTCCACGAATAACTCGAAACATGAGTTTGTCGCCACTGAGCTTTTGTTTTTTCTTGATGACCTTTGCGGCTGTTTCGTCA
>CAYYUU010001235.1:0-2311 GCA_964474955.1 uncultured Alcaligenaceae bacterium
ACCATGATACGTCCGACCGCGCCGAACCCGAAAGCGGATTTATTTCATCCGCGGAATGCGAATATCACTCCGAAGAGTGAACGGGATGGATTAGACGTTCTCCAACAACTCAATCGAAGACATCAGCAACAACGGCCCGGGGATTCTCGGTTGAATGCCCGGATTCAAACATATGAATTGGCGGCGAGGTTACAACTGAGTGCGCCGGAAGTCCTTGATATCTCCCGAGAAACCCAAGTAACGAAGCGGATGTATGGATTGGATGATGAAGTGACGCGAGACTTTGGCCGGAATTGTCTGATCGCCCGACGCTTGTTGGAGCGAGGAGTTCGGTTTGTGCAATTATATAATGGTGCGGATAACGGGTTCCCTCGGCGCAACTGGGACTCGCACGAAAACCTTCGGCGTGATCATGGCATTATGGGCCGTAGTCTGGATCAACCCGCGGCGGCACTCCTCAAAGACCTCAGACAACGCGGACTCCTCGACGACACGATTGTCATCTGGACGACTGAGTTCGGTCGGATGCCGTGTAGCCAAGGGAGCCTCGAACGAGACCACAATCCGGACGCTTTTACGACATGGCTTGCCGGTGGTGGTATCAAGGGTGGGGTGACGTATGGGGCTTCGGATGAATGGTCTTATCGGGCTGTGGAACATCCGACCTATTGTTATGATGTTCACGCGACAGTGTTGCATCTGCTTGGAATTGATCACGAAAGACTCACGGTGAGGCATAATGGGATCGATCGGAGATTGACCGATGTGCATGGGCATGTGATTCGGGATATTTTGGCGTGATCAACATTTTGCACGATTCCTCCGAGACTTTCCTTCCCTATTTTCGATTGGTTGCGAGCCCTCTTTGGAGTAAGATATAACTCTCATTCGCGATCGTAACACTCTCTTTCCAAGGGTAGACAAAACATGCGGTTTGACCGTTGGTGGTTGTTCGGCGTGCTGTTGTTCGTGTCGCTTGGCTTACCTCAAGCGAGGGCAGCGGAAGGTGTGCAGGTCGAAATTTTGGAAGGGATGCCTGATAAGCTCAAGTGGAATCTTGCCAAAACGAAAGTGACGGGCAAGTATAGTGAGCCTGCGTTTGCCCTCATGCATGTCCCGACGAAATACTCCCCGAAAGCCCATGCTATTGATCGTTCTAATCCATATGTTCTACGTGCGTCGGCGACTATTCGACTGCCAGCGGGAAAGTACCGAATGATAGTGCGGTCGCGGCATGGTTGTCGGTTTTACATGGATGGCAAGAAGAAGGTCGAGCACAAGTTTATGCGTCGGTCGCAGAATGGACACGAAAAATTTCGAAAGCAACCGAAGCCCGTCGCCAAGCACATCAAACCGTTGGCCCATGCTCAACGAGATACACTGATCCAACTTGAACTAGATGGAAAGCCACATCAGTTTCGGCTGGAAGTAGTTGTTGGGGGTCAGAAACTCCGGCCCGAAGTGGGTCGACCTGCGGTGGCGATTGCCAAGGAAGGTGGGCAGTTCTACCTCCTCGCCCCTAAGCTCGAAACTCCGTTTACGATTGCTGGTTGGAATAAATATGCTGATGCAAGTTGGGTGCGTAACCGTGATCGAAATGCGCAGACCCGAAGGCGTGTGAGCGATGGGGAGAGACAGTACTGGGTAAAGCGGCATACCTTGACTCGGCAGGTCGCCTTGAGACAGAAAGCTCTCGAACCTCCCAAGGTGAAGAACACCAAGGTTGTGAATAATCCCATCGATCTATTTATATGTGCCAAACTGGAAGCTGCGAAAGTTAAGCCAACCTCACTGACGAGCGACGAAGCGTTCCTTCGGCGAGTAACTCTGGATACTATTGGTGTGATTCCGACTGTGCAAGAAATCAAGGCGTTTCAGGCATCTAAACGCCAAGACCGACGTCGGCGTGTCATTAGGCGATTGTTAGCTGACCAACGATGGGCGGATCATTGGGTGAGTTATTGGCAAGATGTGCTGGCGGAAAATCCGGGATTGTTGACACCAAGTTTGAATAATACGGGGCCATTTCGTTGGTGGCTTTACGAAGCCCTTTTCGACAATATTCCGATGGATCGCTTTGCGACCGATTTGATCTTGATGGAAGGAAGTGCGGCGCAAGGGGCTCCGGCGGCATTTGGGTTGGCAACGAACAACGATTCTCCGATGGCGGCGAAAGCTCATGTACTTGGTCGAGCGTTCTTGGGAGTGGACTTGACTTGTGCTCGCTGTCACGATGCTCCGTTCCGCCCGTACAAGCAGAAGCAACTTTTTGCTCTTGGTGCGATGTTGAATCGGTAATCGTTGACGGTTC
>CAYYUU010001236.1:0-2310 GCA_964474955.1 uncultured Alcaligenaceae bacterium
CAGGGAGGGTAGCCTGCGAACCGGCGGCACGGAAATCGCAAAGTTGGATGAGCAATTTCCAGCAAGTCGATTCGACCCAACCAGAGACAGTTTCCCGAGTTGCCTCTTGAACGCAAGGTAGCCGGTCGTTGGCTGGATTGCCCCAAGTTTTTCCACACTGCCAGAAAATTCCTGTCGGTGCAAGAAGATCGCACCGATGAATCAGCCTCTGTTGCTGCCTGAAAGCCTCATAAAATGGAAAATAAATGCTCGTCTCATTCGCAGGTACGGGCGGCTCCCCCGCACTTTTGTGCTGATCGAATTTTTTGATACACGCGGTCAGGAGGTGGATCAACAATGGTCGTGTTCTGATGTCCTGTTTGGAAGCCGCGCGGCCAGCGGCAAATTTTAGACGTGGGCGTTAGGCCAGGGGGCAGGGGAACGTTCTCATCAATCCGTGGGTTCGGGGCCGCAGCGAGGATCTTTCGACGATACGAAGCTCGAAACCAAAGGCATATGCGACAATTGATTATTCGTTCTGCCGTATAGTGTACCTTCGACAAATGCGAAAACCCGGATCTCGAAAAATTTCGTGACTCAGAATCGAGTGTCGATACTCCCGCGTCAGTCGGGAATTCCGATACCAAAGGCCAGCCGAAGACACTGAGGACTTCGCGCTCTCCTCCCGCAGACAGCTTTGCCGACAACACCACCGGACAGGTTGTTTTGGAGTGCGGCAGCGAAGCTGACGCTTTCGTATTTTCGGTTTTTAGTTTCGAAAGCGACTCTCAATCCCACAACGAGTTACCCAACGTTTCCATCCCCAACACACTTCGACCCGTTACAATAATTTTCACGACGCTATGTTCGTGCTCCTTCCCATTAAGCCCAAGTGACTGCCCCTTGGAAGAAGGGAACAACCGTGCTTTTATATTACTGCCCTCCCGGTTGGTGTTGTGGTCGCATCTACCCGATTCCAGAATCGACATCGAAAGGCACTCCGAGATGTCCGCAGAGCGGTGCACGTTTCCCGAGCGTGTTCTCCGAAGCCGATTGGTTTTCCTTCGCGCGACCCAATGTGCTCTTGAATTCCCCGGACCTTTGGCCGAGTCGACGGAAGCTCAATTTGGGACTTCAAATGGCTCGCTGGAATCGAGCGTTTACCATTCGTAGGGTCAACCAATTCCTCACGGGACATCAGTTTACCCTGGACCAACTCGATGCAAAGAACGCTCAGCTTTGTGATCAACTGCGGGACCTCATCGGTTATCCATTCCGCCAGGTCTCGATACACTCCGCTTGGCTCGATCCGGATGTCCTGGCAATTGCAAAACAAATGTTGAAGAGGAAGAGCTTCGAAAAAATGCCGATCCTCGCCGACGCCCTCGAAGAAGCCGGATGTGACGACGAAGAGATCCTGGCGCACTGTCGCAACGGAAAAGAACATGTGGCTGGTTGTTGGCTACTTGAGCTGATCTTGGAAAAGGGACCAAGTGCATGAGAGAGCAGCATTGGACTGAAAGCCGTGATCCAGAGCAAATGGTGCGGGGCTTATGGACCCTGGTCCCTACGTGGATCACACCGAGAACACTCTGGAGCTTTATCGTTGGTTGCTACCGGTTGTGGTGGTTAACGGACGACTCGCTTCTTTATCCTCGCACGTCCGAGTTCCGGCAGGCACTTGTCGAGGCTCTTGGCGAACTCCAACGCTGTGGTGAAATTGGATGGGACGCCGACTGGGATTCCGCCACCCAAACCTTTCGCAAGCTCTCCGTGCGTTTGGGATCTGCTCAAGATCTCGGAACCGAAGTATTGGGATATCAGGGTTTGCTCCCCCGCCACTGGTTTCCCATCTTTCGCGGAGTGATCCTGCAAGCCTCCCGGCCTGGGTGGTCTAATTCACCCGAGGAAGTGGCGGGCTTGCTGCGCTGCATTTTCGAAATGGACATTCGATCAATTCGAGTCGACCGGAAGGGCTTCAACGAAGACGTGGTTCGAATTGCCCACCGAATCTATGCCGAGAATCGTTTCGACGAAATGCCGGTCCTTGGCGATGCCCTCGAAGAAGCCGGATGCCAAAACGAAGACGTTCTCGCGCATTGCCGATGTCGCACTCAACATGCCCGCGGTTGTTGGGTCGTCGACTTGATTCTGGAAAAGCGATAGCCTCTCCAAATCTTCAAACTTTACCAAGCAATGAATCCAGGACCCAGCAACCGAGGAAATGTCGATTTGGCCCGCGGCAATGCTCGAAGAAACGTTGGTCGGTACATCCGGCTTCTTCGAGGGCATCGCCAAGGCCCGGCATTTCGTGAAAGCGTCGTTCGTCGT
>CAYYUU010001237.1:0-2310 GCA_964474955.1 uncultured Alcaligenaceae bacterium
CACACGCCGTGTGCCTACTCCTTTTCGTCCTCATTTACTTTTGGAACTGGGTCACCAAGTCTTGCAAGCTCTGGGCTTGGGCTCCAAGTTCTTCCGCGCTTGCAGCGAGTTGTTCGGCACTCGCGGCACCAGCTTCGGTCGTGTCGGACACAGACTTGATGGCCGATTGCACTTGCTGGGCGCTGGCCGATTGGGCCTCCGTTTGCTCGGCAATTTGGGCGATCCCGATGGCCGTTCGGTCGACCGCGTCGACGATCGCTGTCAGTGACTCTCCGACCTTTTCTGACAGTTGGGCTCCTTCGGAAACCCTCCGCGAAGACTCCTTGATCAGCTGCGTGATTTCTTTGGCGGCTTCGCTCGACCGTTCGGCCAGCTTCCGAACTTCATCGGCCACAACCGCAAACCCCAGTCCGTGTTCTCTGGCCCGAGCTGCCTCGATGGCCGCGTTGAGAGCCAACAAGTTTGTTTGGCTTGCGATTTCACTAATGACCTGGATGATGTCGGTGATCTGTTCGCTCGATTTTTCGATCAACCTCATGGCGTTGACGGCTTCCTTGACGGCCTGGCCTCCGTCCTTGGCCATCGCGACGGTGTCATCGGCCTGAGTTTTCGAATCACCGGCACGCTGGGAGATGACCTGGATGGCATCGGTCAATTCGTCGATCGCCGCCGTCATCTCTTCGACGGACGCGGCTTGTGTCTGGGCTCCGTCGCTCAAGTGGGCCGCGCTCTCGGCGATGACTTTGGAACTTTCGGTGAACTGGTTGGCGCTCTCGACGACCTGCTCCAAGAGTTCGGGCGTGCGGCGATGATTCTCGGTGGCGGCCCGGTGGAGGTTCACTCGATCAGTCACGTCGGTGGCAAACTTGACAACTTTTTTCGGCTTGCCATTGAGATCCAGAATGGGGTTGTAGGAGGCTTGGATCCAGACTTCTTTACCGCCCTTGCCGATTCGTTTGTACTCGGCGACTTGGAATTCGCCGCGATTGAGCCTGTTCCAAAACTCCTGATACTCTGCACTCTTCTTGTCGTCCGGATCCACGAAGATGCTGTGATGCCGTCCCTGGATTTCGGGCAGAGTGTATCCCATCGCGTTCAAGAAATTATCGTTGGCGGTAAGAATCGTACCGTCCATGTCGAACTCGATGACGGCCTGCGACTTGCAAATTGCGGCAAGCTGGCTCTCGTTCTCGGCCGTCTTGATTTTCTGTTCGGTCACGTCCGTGGCGTATTTGACGACCTTGAAGGGCTTGCCGTCGGAGTCGAAAATGGGGTTATACGACGCACGAATCCAAACTTCTTTGCCACCCTTGCTGATTCGCTTAAACTCGTCCGCTTGGTATTCGCCGCGATTGAGCTTGGCCCAAAAATCCTGGTAGGCCGAACTGCGGCTCTGACCCGGTGCCACGAACATACTGTGGTGCTGGCCTTGTACCTCGTCGAGGGTGTACCCCATGAGGTGGAGGAAGTTTTCGTTCGCGGTGAGAACCGTCCCGTCCATCTCAAATTCGATCACCGCTTGAGATCTGTTGATGGCGGCTATCTGGCCTTCGTAGTCGGCGTTCTTCCGCTGCTTTTCCTTTTGGCCGTTGAGTTTCGCCTTGCCGGTCGGGTTGGGTGTGGCCATTGTGATGTTCTCCGGTGTTCTCGTCGATCCGTTGGTGAGTTGTTTTTTGTGGGAAGAACCAATTTGTTCTCGACTTGGGAAACCAGAGCCTACACGTTGTACAGCTGCTCCGGCCCAAGCAACTTGTCGATGTCCAACAAAATCATCAACCGGCCATCGAGTTTGGCAAATCCGGAAATGTAATCGGCCCCGTCGCTGGTGACGGTTTCCGGAGCCGGTTGGATGCTGTCGGACGGAATTCGCACAACTTGGGAGACCAAATCGACCATCACGCCCATGATCCGTTCTCCGACGTTCACGACGATCGTCCGGGTTTCGCCATCGACAGGTTTGGGGGCGAGTCCAAAGAATCGACGGAGGTTGATGATCGGGATGATTGCACCTCGGAGATTGCTCACCCCTTCGACAAATTCGGGGACTTGGGGAGTCTTTGTCACTTGGTCAAGGATCACGATCTCTTGAATCTGCTCGATCCGAAAGGCGTATTCTTGGTCGTCTATTTGGAAGCCCACAAATTGCGACGTATTTTGATTTTCTGTGCACGTTGTTGGAGAAGTCGGTGCCGTCGGCGAGCCAGGTATCGGGGTTCTGCTCCTGCCCCGCTACGATTCGCGGGATCTCCAGTACATAGAGATACATGTAGTCACGACCCTCGAGCACTGCGGCCCACAACCTCGTAAAGA
>CAYYUU010001238.1:0-2309 GCA_964474955.1 uncultured Alcaligenaceae bacterium
CGAAGGAACGGGCGACGCGACAAGCCCAGCAACCCAAACTTGAACGTTTTGGAAGAGGTCAGCCCGAGACAGTTGCGGAACCTCCGGGACACGGAACCAACGCGCCCATCCGACGATGTCCGGAACATGGAAGTAGAGCAACGAAGGAGTTTCCTCAATTCGGCGTGGTGTCTCCAACGGAGGAGGAGAGTCTCTTTCCTCGTTTTCCTCGGGTGGGTTTTCTGTCTCCTCGCCTTCGTCTGCAGAGCTTCCGTATTGAGCATTCAATTCGCCCTCGCCGTCTTTGAGCGTCAAGCGTAGTGGTGGCGAGTTCCCTTCGCCCGCAGGACCACGGAAGCCACCGACGGGCCCTGTCTGCAATCCTTGGATGACCGTTGTGGGCGTGTCCGAATTTCCGGCAGTCAGGCTGAGATTCGTCACAAGAACGACCTGGTTGAAGGTGACGTTCTCCGGAACAAACAACTGTGGTGGCGGTGATTGCACAACCGTCGTATCGGGTGGCGGGGTCTCGGCTCCGGGAGAAGCCACTGGAGGCATCACGGGGTTGGAGGGAGTCGTGACTCCCGATATCGGACCTACAGATCCGGGTGTGGGGCCGCGTGTCGTGCTGAACGAGCTGCCAAGACGCAAACGATATTGAGGAGTTGGTGCAATCGTGAGGGGCGTCGGATTCTCGGCCGATGTCCCGAGGTTGATCCGGAGCCGATATATCATTGTCGGTGCCTGGGAAGGCTCCCAACCCCCAACCCTGAGGGTGTATGTTCCGGGTTTCAACGAGGCTCGGAACACCCGCCCATAGTGCAGGGACAGGCCTAGCTGCTCACCCTGGTCATTGTGGATAGTGAGACTCACACCCGCAGGAAGCGGACCGCTTTCGAGCGTAATCGTGTACTGGCGGTCCTGGGTCACTTCGAATTGATAGACGTCTGCGGTGTCCGAAGCGTCATCCATGGCCTCACGAAGGAATACGACACCCGTCTGGAGTTCGAGCGGGAACAAGGTGCCCAGATCTTGGGCCGTGTCGATCGTCTCATTGGGTTCCTGGTTGAACCAGACAAGAGGTCCCTCGGCCGACCCCCGGGCTGGACCCTCGACGTGAAATGGGAATGAGTAGTCAGCCTTTTCGTCGTGCCCGACCAAGGGATTCCCTGCAATGTCCGTCAGACCTCGAGAACCGGACAGGACGAACGTATGGGTTCCTGACGGCAGAGGTTCCAGGAATAAAAACTTGGCGGTGTTCGTGTTGACGTCGAAAGAAACGAGCCGAGGATAGACCTCGGTTCCCTGCTGAGTCACCACATAAACGGCGTCGACGCCCCCCGAAAATTGAGGGTTCTCGTAAATCAATTGTTGCAAGTTCACATATTCGCTGAACTCGAATGTCACCGTCGTTGGCGGGGTATGCAAGAGGCGGTTTTCGCTGAGTGTGCCGAACGTCACCTCGGGAGCCACTTCGTCCTGGTGAAACCGCAGTGCCAGTTCGTACTCTCCGGTGGTACCGATTCCCTCGGGCAACACACCGCTATGGCTCATGTTCGGATCGAACGGAGTGCCCGTGTCGAAGCCAACGACCTCAGGTCTTCCGGGATAATTCGGACTGGAGGAAACAGCGAGATAATACTCTCCGGCATCGAGCCCAGCGAAGATCACCGAATCTTCGAGTAGGGGTTGCGGCAAAGGAGATGCCGCCGTCGCCAACGACCCATTCAACGTGTTGTCGTTGACGGCGACGATCTTGAGGGCACCAGTCGTCGGGTCCTTTTTGAAGAGCGTCAAGGCCGGGTTCAGGTCGGAGCCAAGTCGTCCCGCCGCGACTTCCGCGATGAGGGCGTATGGCACGTCACCCTCGACACGGAATTTGTACATGTCCACATCGTTCGCCGGATTGGCATGTCTCGGTTCTGCAGTGTTGGCAGGATCGTAGGTCGGATCGTCACCGATCGCGGCGTCCACTCGCACTACGACATTGCCAGGGATGAGCCCCAGGTCATTGGCTTCGCTCGGGATGTCGTCTGGGGTCACCTCTGTCTGGGCGTTCCCGTCGGCTTTGTGAATCTGGAACGAGAGAACGGTGTCCTGACCGTTGCTCTGGAAGAAGGTCCCTCCTAGGGGCATTCCGGAAGTGTCTCGCAAAACGCTCGGGTAAGCCGTTGTGTCGCCTTTGAGTCGCAGTTGGTAGAACCCGGGAGCCAGAGCAATCGTCTTCTCCAAGGTTGGTGGTTGCGGTTCGCTGGTTTGTACGCCGGTGTCACTGCCTCCTGGATCACCGAAGCCGCCACCGGGATCATCGAAGCCACCACCGGGATCAC
>CAYYUU010001239.1:0-2305 GCA_964474955.1 uncultured Alcaligenaceae bacterium
CCAACGATCGCAAGTACAGGCTCTTGAGAATATCACTCGTTATGTCAGGTGCAGGTGGAGCCGATGGACTGCTGTTAATTTTCTTAAGCACCGCTTGGGGGCCAGTCACTGCACCGAAAGCAACCACTCCTCAAATCACTATCCGTGGAGACGCATTAACAAAACAAGTCTATGTCGAATCCAAAGGCGATGCAGAGGAACTGAAAAACCTCGAGAAACGCTTTCGGGCTCTGAATCCATAGTCATGTACGAGAAACCTCACGTCGGGCCTGCACTCATTGAAGTGGCCAACTTCATGTGTTCTGGAAATCGATCACCGTCATAAGGTGAGGCTGATCATCATTCCACAATCTCCACCACACTCGATAGATCATCGTCTCCATCGACATCGTTCGGATCAGTTGGTGTGGCTAATCTCGGCTCCAATCCGAAGACATGACAGCACAGATCGACGCTGTCGACTCCTATTGTTACCTCCACATTGAGATATCTATGTGAGTCGTCGATCTCATCGCTTCGGACATTGAGAATCACCTGAGAATCGCCATCGCTACCGGCTTCGGTCAATTGTTCTATGGACTTCACTGTTGTTGTATTGGCCGTCGTTGTGGCTCCGGATTCGACGTCCAGGTTGACGGTCGCTCCGGATTCCATCGTGCCGACGGATAGAACAACCATCACTTCGTGCCACTTCGACATGTCGATGACGTCGCCTTCGGTCGCGGCTGTGTCGATCGTCATCGAGTCGTAGCTGTCTGGATCGATACAAGCTATCAGAGCTACTTTTTCACTGGGTCGTGCGTGCATGTTGATTTCTCCGTTTACATATGGTTTGTGAATGAGAGCCTATCGGACCAACAAGAATCGTGTAGTTGCTTTTCGCTCCGCGAAAAGTTCCTTGTCTTCTTTTGTGACTTTTCGCACCGCGAAAAGCCACTTTATCAAAGTACTACCTCGGGCCGCACAACATCATCCCGGCTTCAGCGCGATGAATGGACTGAGCGTTGAATTCCCATCAGATAGTTTGACCGGTTGATTAATCCACGGTTGGCCATCACATCGCTCCACAAATCGCCATGTCCCCTCATTCGTGAGAAATGCGACATGCTCACTGAATGCAATTTCGATTTTTTGCGTGGAGCCAACGAGATAATGTTGGCAATCGAGCAACATCACATCCCCTTTTTTGTTGAGGGCTGGCACCTTCTCACTGACTTCGACCGGAATTCCCAGGATGACCATACGTGGCTTATCCTGAATTCGCTCGATGAAGATAAGATCACCCCCGAGCGACGTGCCGACCATGGTGAGTAGTTTCGCGACAACTGTGGGATGGATAACCCACACAGTGGATTGTGTAGTCCAACCGGGCAGTAATTTGCTGAACATCTGGGCGACATCTTCGACTCCGAACGCACTCCCCGCACTTCGATCGACACCGATGAGCGCGTTACTATTGAGTATGCCAAGTGGCTTGCCGACTCCGTTGCCTTGCAAGAACGCATAGTCCTTGTGATGGGATAACGCACGTGCGAATAACGTCTTGAGTAATGTTTCAAGACCTACGGCGTTGTCCATCAAGAGCGTGTTGGAGGCCTGGGTGTAGCCGCTGATTTCGTGGGCCTTGAGTTCGACTTGTTTGAACTTGGGGTTGGTCTCGGTGATGGCCCCGCCTTCTTCGGTCCACCTCGCGAACACGCCACCGAGGAACGCCGTATCGCCGGCTGTTGGCGTTTGGGTCACGTCGAGAGCGGGAATCTTCACCGTTTGCGAACCCATCGGAATCCGCGTAGCTCGTTTTTCGACGACCGACATTTCCGCGACGAGCGTAAGAATGTCGGGCAGAAAGACTTCCGGGACGGTATATCCGCCGAGTTGCCCGGACTGCGACGTAAGATTGTCGGCTTTCTTTTCCCAATCGTTCCAGTGCGAGCCCATCTCTTCGAGGGCTTTCGTGTCGCCCTTGCGGACGGCCAACAAGAACCGACCGAACGTGTTGTTTGGATCGCCTGAGTTGCCAGCGCCGAAGAGAGCCGGAACACCGTTCTTGCGAGACTTACGAGCTTCGACGGCAAACTGTTTGAGTCCTTCATTGATGGCATCGTTGATACCTTTGGTCATATTCGTCATCAAATTCGACATGCCCGATTTGAAGGCATCTTGAACAGGATCACCGTCAACAGGTTTCGCCGAACCATTGGCGACCATGGCCTTGGCTACGGTCTCTTCGACGTCGATTCGTTCGCCCTTGGATTTTCCAAATTGTTCTGTGAGTAATTCGATCCACATAGAAATGCCATCCTCA
>CAYYUU010001240.1:0-2304 GCA_964474955.1 uncultured Alcaligenaceae bacterium
GCCGGCTCTCGGAGACTTCGTCGGCGAATCGTCCGATTTCGGACTCCAGAAGCAAGTCGGAACGATTCATGTCGACCTGGAGAGTAATGCCATCTTCGGCGCTCGAGACGCACGGTTCTGGCGGAAGTGTGTAATCGCGATTGGCCGTCAGGCGGAAGTGCTTGTAATCAATGTCGGATTCGCGAGCGATGACGGCCAAGTTTTCGCTGATGCGAGTGGCCGGAATGCCACGGTCGAGGGCCGCCGTTAGGTCTTCGGGTGTTGGAAATTCTAGAACCGTCCCGGTCGGGTAGACGGTGAGCCGTTCGCGTTTTTGTGCCCACGTTCGCAACGATTCGATGACGGGCGCGGGAGTCGGCTTCATCCCGTGTCGATCAAGTAGCTGTAAGATCGAATCGAGCGTTTCTCCAGCTTCCAACGCGCCATAGACGGTTTCGGGTTGGAGTTGGAGGTTGCACGCCGCGCCGACCCCTTTCCACTCGGCGAATTGCCCGATACGCCCAATCAGTTCTGGAGTCAATCCTTGACGGTACAACAATAGCTCCAAATTAGGTTGCACCAGAAGCGTTTTTGGGAAGCTCGGAAATTTGGGCTCCGGGCCATTGGCGAACAGCCACCGCCCAAGTTCCGACAGGCGGACGAGCCATTCTCCTTCGGCATTCTTCGCGGCTTCGACGAGTCGGAGTTGGTAGGCAAGCCCAAGGCAGAAACGCATCAGGCTCTCGTCGGACGCAAACGAAAGGTCCGGGTCGGGTTCCTCGTCCACGCCTTGACGTCGGGGATTCCAATACGGATGCCGCGTCGTGAGCCACCGCACAACTTCTCTACCTACGCTCCACGTTTGTTCGGGCTGGCTGGCGAGCAACAGCATGCAAAGTAAGTAGGCCGAAGGATATGGATTCGCGGATTCGTCGAGCGGACTCCAGCCTTGCGTAACGTTCCACTTTCGGAGTCGAAGAGTCGCGACCCACAACGACTTCAAAGTGGGAGCGAGCCCGCGTTCCCACAGTGCGGGGATGGGTGCCGACTCGATCTCTCCGGCTTCTTCGTGGAGGATGCCTTCCTGGGTCCCAAGCATCGCGACCAACAATCCAATGTCGGGAATGTCGAACGCGAGGTCCGACGGTGGCTCGCTGACTAACGCACCGTTTTGCAAACGCTCCATGTCTCGCTTGAAGAAGTCGCCGTTTTGGGTTCGACGCAGAGGAGCCTGGGCGGTTTGCTGCTTGAGAATCGAGAGCCGCAGAAGCAGTTCCAAGCCGTCGGTCTCCTGGGACCTTCCCGCAGCCGAAATGGCCGAGTCGTCTTCCCGGACCGGCGGCCAGTCTGGAAACTCGAGTGGTTCGTTGGTTGCCCTGGCGAGGATACCCGGCGGGCAAAATAAAAAGGAAGTTTCGGGAGTTACGACGGTGACCCAAGTTTCGAACGAACGGAGTTTTCGGGTGATGGCTGTCCCGACCGCCTCCGGGTCGTCGGGGATTCCCGTGGCCGTCACGTCGGGGAAGAGCAAACCGCCTTCCAGTAGATCCAAAACGACTCGAAGCGGGTCGCCGGAACCAAGCGTCGCGATGATTTCCACGAGGTTGCCGACACGCCATCGAGGCAGATGGCTTCGCCCCACCATGTTCAGCAACAGCCGATGGTGTGGGGATAATTCGCGGAGTCTTCGGTCGATGACTGGGGCATTGGTCGTTGTTTCGACCATCCGCCGGATCAACTCGTCGGTGGGCCATTGGCCACGCGGCTTGACGAACTTCGCGACGACCTGACGGAGTAACGGTTCCTCATACAATTCGAGGGTTTTAGCAAGTCGTTCCGCGGTGTAGTCGGCGTCGAGAAGCGGCATAGATATGTCGTCCAGGTTGACGAAGGCGAATTAAGAAAGAACCTGGGGCGTGTGTCCCATCTTTTGCAACTCTTGGACGACGGCGTCCGCTCGCCCTGGACGAATCAAAAGGACAGTCCCAGTGAGCCGCCCGAGAACGTCCTGGGCTAACTTTTTGCTAGCGAGTAACTCTTCGGCCAACACCGCATCTTCGGTCTGGACGAGACTGACCCGCCGATGGAGCTTGACCGGGATCCGTGCGTTCGGAGAGACAAGACGTGGATTCATTGGGTCTCCGTGGGGTCCAAGATTCGAACAAAGGTCGATTACTGTGGTGGGAAAGATACTCGGCGCCACAACGTTTTTCTTGAGACAATGATGTCTCGATTGGTGGCTCGTCCCCTAGCGCGGCGAGGGGCGTGGGTCTATTTGGGTGGTTCCACGCAAACCACGTCCTTCGCCGCGCTAGGGGACGTGCC
>CAYYUU010001241.1:0-2302 GCA_964474955.1 uncultured Alcaligenaceae bacterium
AAGCTGCCCAACTGCAGATCGAACCCGTCGAAAAAAACATTCGGGAGCGACTCGGCGAGCTGGTTTTTGGAGTCGAGACTGAACAACTCCAAGACGTCGTGATGCGGATGTTGCTCGAAGAAGAAAAAACAATCGCGACCGCCGAGAGCGTCACGGCTGGTCTTGTCGCGAGCCGACTTGCCGACGTTCCCGGCGCGAGCGCGTCATTGATGGGCGGAATGGTCGCGTATGACAATCGAATCAAGATCGAATTGCTTGGCGTGCCTGCCGAGTTGATCGAGCAGCATGGAGTCATCAGCGGGGAGGTCGTAGAAGCGATGGCCACAGGCGTTCGTGAACGATTTGTCGTGGACTATGGACTCACGACCGTTGGGCTTGCTGGTCCGGGAGGCGGGACTCCCGAGAAACCCGTTGGATTGGTATACGTCGGATTGGCGTGGGATGGAGGAGTCGTCTCGCGGTCGTTCGTGTGGCCGGGAGACCGACCACAAGTTCGAAGTCGGACGGCGAAGATGGCTTTGAATTTGCTGCGATTGCACTTGCTCGGCAAGTTGGAGGGTTGAGGGACGGACAATATTCTCACGCGAAGACGCGAAGGGGCGAAGGAAGAAAGAGAGTTTTGTGGCGTCTTTTCCCTGGGCATCCTGGCGAGGCTACGTTGAGCTTGGCCTTCGGCCAAAAGAGAAGAACAACAACCAAACCCGCAACCCTCACCTCTCAACCCTCAGCCCTTCTCTGATTTTGGTCGCGATCCCCGTTTCCTTGGTGTTCTTGCTGGCCATCTGTGTCGCAGGACGTCGCCGGTTTCCGGCGTTGGTGGTTCCAGGTAGCGTTCCAGTTCTGGCGGAATGCTGCCGCCGTTGACCTGATTTCGTTTCAGGGCTTTGGCAAGCGGTTCGCCGAGTTTCTTCGCGACGAGTTGGTCGCGAAGGAGTAGGATCGGATGTCTTGGGGCGCCTTTTCGTTTCCGGAGCATTCCTTTGAGAATTTGGTTCGACTTCTCCGGCTCGTCTTTGAAGGCCCAAACGATCCCCTCACAAATCCCCCCGATGTAGCGATAAAACTTGGATTGCTTGGTGTCCTCGATCTCTTGGAGCTGCTTGCAAACCCTGTATGCGTCATCCGGTCGGTCGTGTTCCAGGTAGAACTGAACGAGGTCGATGGCGGCATCCATTCCAATCGTCGGGCGTTTGGATTTGTCGCCCGATTTGACGTATTGATCAAACACCCACAACAGTTTGGTCTCTTCCAGTTTGTCCGGGCTTGGGTTCGGCTTCTCGGTTTTTGGTTGGGGCACGTGCTCTGTGTTGGTCTTGCCCTCGTTCTTGGCTTCTTGCGGTTGGGCGTTGCGGTTCTTGGCCCACAATCCCAAACCAAGCCCCAAAAGCAGCAGCAATCCCAAGGTCCCTACGATTCGCCAAGTCCTCCGCGGGGGCTTGGCTGGGGTAGGTGGTTCTTGGTACGGTGTCGTCGATTGCAACGCCGGGTGAGGGCTCTGGGCAAACTCCGGAATGGAACTGTCGTGTGATGTCCACGCCAGAACCGGCTGGGTTCCCGTCGTGCCGATGAGGCTGTCACGGAGTCGTTGGAGATCGCGAACGACGTCGCGAGCCGTTTGGTAGCGATTCTCTGGATTTTTTTCCATCATCTTGTGGACGATCCGACACAACTCCGCTGGCAGGTCGGGACGAATGTCGGCCAGATATTCGGCCGTGCCTTGGACGTGTTGGACGGCCACTTCGAACGGCGTTTGGCCGCGATATGGTGGATGGCCGGCAAGCATGTGGTAGGCCGTCACGCCGAGCGAATAAATATCGGTGCGTGGATCGACCGGTTTGTTTTCGACCTGTTCGGGGCTCATGTAAAGCGGCGTCCCCATGCTGACGTTGCTCTTCGTCAAGTTCAACGTCTGTTGGCTGTCGTCGAATATCCGGGCGAGGCCAAAATCCGCAACTTTCACTTCGCCTTTCTTCGTGAGCAAGATGTTCTCGGGCTTGATGTCTCGGTGGATGACTCCGAGTTCGGAGGCCCTGTGAAGTGCCGAGGCCGCCTGCTTGAGAATACTCAGCGAAATGAGTGTTTCGGGTGGACCTTTTTTCTCCAGGTATTCGCGAAGGTTCTTCCCCTCGACGTACTCGAGCGCCATGTAATGGATGCCGTTTTCTTCCCCGACGTGATAGACCTGTACGATGTTCGGATGAGTCGCTTTCGCGACGGCCTTGGCTTCTTGTTGAAAGCGCTGGAGGGCGGTTTGGTTGCTCGCAAGATCGGCGCGAAGAAGCTTCAGGGCGACTTTTCGATC
>CAYYUU010001242.1:0-2291 GCA_964474955.1 uncultured Alcaligenaceae bacterium
CCGGATAGTCAATTGATTGTGCTGGGAGCGGTGGTGACTGCGGCGGTGTTATTCGACGCGCTGAAACGAAGGCGGGAATAGTAGGGAACAGACCAGAGGTGGAACCGCCTCATCTTCCAGGCATTCCGCCTGGGTGTCTGAAATCCAGACACTTATTTATTTTCCGTTGCCTGTTCCCTGTTCCATTCGTCTTGCCGCCACACACATTTCGCCGTGGCTTCGTTATCGTAGGCTGGGCAACATATCAGCAGGGCTTCGTAATCGGTCAAGATGACTCCGCTGTCCGAGTCAAAGCGAACTCGCCAAATTTTTGGACTGACCGGTTCGATGGCTTCTAATCTTGCTCCGAAGATGACGCGAAGCGGTTTTGGTTCGCCATCGTCTGGCTCGACCTGCGAAGCCCAGAGACGTTTCGCCGCAACCAAGTCTTGAACCTGAAGCGTCGCAATGCACCCATCCTTGCCGTAAATCTGATAGTCGCAAACCAAATGACCATCTTGAGAACGCAAGCGGGTGTCCAAAATGATGCTTTTTCCTTGATAGCGATTTTGAAACGTCGCAAGCCAATCGTCTTTACCGCGGTCGGTTACCTGATGGAGGAGGTCTTCGAGCGAGACATCCAACAAGTCCGCAAAGATGCCCACTTCTCGAATTTTTTGGTTGAGTGCGCGTTTCTGGATCACCAGGTTGGGATGAGTTTTGTGGATCTTCTGGATCGCTTTAAGGTGTGGTTGGGCCAAGTAAAATTGACCAGCGGTAATGTGGTCTCTCGCCTGGTTGAGATGTTTTCGGATTTGCTTTTCGGCTTCCGCACGAGACAGCTCTGGCTTTGGTGATGTTGGAGTGTTGGTCGATTTGGTGGGCGAGTACAGTTGGGCAATGATGCCCACGAGCAGCGAAAGAAGGACAACAACGATCCCCAACAACACTACGCGACTGAGAAACACTACGCGAGTTTGCGTCGAAGAGGCTGGTGGCGGTGTTTGGGTTTTCGGTTCTTCCTCGGAGAAGGGACTCCGCGGCAACACAAAACGTTTGGATTTGCACCCCGGACAAGACACGATTTGATGTGTCTTTTTTCGCGTTCCTGTTAAGACGCGACCGCAATCACACGGAAGCGTGAAGGGGGAGCCTTTCGAAGACGCCCAGTCGCGAGGTTGCCAGAACCATTGCATGACGGGTTGCCATTGTGGTGGGCCGGTTTTCTGTTCGGAAGGGAGGATAACTCGAGAGCATGCGACTCGCTTCGCTCAAAAGCATGCCACCCAGAATGGAGAGACAAACGAGGAGTGGCATGCTTCCGCTTGAAGCAGAAGCATGGTCTTGGCGAGTCTGTATTTGTGCCTTCTTAGGCGCTCGCGACCAGCGGTTCGGCGGGGCCGAGGATCCCGTGGAGGACAGCGTCGAATTGTTCGAGGTGGTTTTCCATCAAAATCCCGGCGAGTCGCGAGACGTCACAGGGTCCACCCTCACGGCGAAGTCGCTTGATCTCGTAGAGAAAATCATCGGTCTCTTGATCCATGCGACCTTGGAGAGTCGTCAGTCGATCGCGGACCATCTTCCAGCGGTCGGGATCGAAGCCCATGTAGTCGCGAAGTTGAGCCCACGCGTTCCACATATTTTGGTAGCGAAACTCGACGGAGTCTTCCGAGAAGGCAGTCGGGAGGGCTCCTTCGGCCAGGATCAGCGGGAAGTAGAGGCTGATGCACGGAGGACCAAACGAACACCAGGCAATCGCAATGCGGTCGGGGGCGTCCACGAGTTCGACGATGAAACTGGCACTGGTGGCCAGGTTGCTGCGGCCAAAATCGTGGCGACAAAGCGGCGTCGGATTCATGGGCCCATGAAGTGGGTCGACTTCGTAAGGCGTGGCTTCGTAGTGGTCGCTCAAGACTTGTAGCAAATAGACATTGTCGATGGCAACGATTTGGCTCTCCATCAAGTACGTCATGCGACCCCAGCGGCGCAGAGCCGAGGCTCGACCTGTCGGGTCCGTGTTGAGGCTGCCGGCGAAGTCCAACTTCGAACCATCCGCAGGCCACCACCCCTTCTCGATGGCGTATTCCGCGAGACCGGGAGAGATGCGGTTCCAGTCCTGCCGAATCACGCTCACGTCGCCGGAAGCCCGGATCGAGAGAATCTGTTGCATGGCCCAATATTTTCCGGCGGCTTCCACGGTGAATGCTTCGTGGGGGTCAGCGATCGTAAAGACGTGGTCTTCTTCGGTGGCGGATGGTAAGCCCGCGAATCGTCCCTGTCCGTGCCGCGAAATGAAACTGGTCAGTTGGTCC
>CAYYUU010001243.1:0-2291 GCA_964474955.1 uncultured Alcaligenaceae bacterium
AACTAAAAGGCAATAGCCTCCGCAAACCGGTGTCTCCGAGCAGACAACCCAGCGGAGCTACGACCATGACAGACCAACAACCCATCAGCGAGAACGCAGCGCCCATCTTGGTGCCGCCCCCTCGCAGAGTTCCAGGTGCATTGGCTCGCTATATTTGGACCCACCCAGCACTCGTTCGTGGCAGTATCGTCTTCGGGGTGACAGTGTGCATCGGCTTCCTTGCCATCACCCCAACAGAAATCTTGTCCAGCACCCTTCTACTTGTGCGTTCGGAAGAAACGCTAGGAATCCTCGAACGATCCAACAAGACGGTCTCTTCGGTTGGTGGTAATCGACACTCAAGTGGAATTACCATCTATCGGCACCAATATAGATTCCAGAATTCGGACGGAACCAAGTATCGGGGATGGAGCTATTCGGAAGGGCGGCCCCAACAAATCGATCCGACACTAGGACAACAAGCCAAGGTCACTGTCACCTTCAACCCTTGGTTTCCACAGGCGAGTCGCGTCAAAGGCACTCGGGTCCTCCGACTGGGTCCCGTGGCGATATTCGCGCTCTTGTTTCCGCTCTTCGGGATAATTGCAATCATTGTCTGTCTCAGGCGCACTTCGCGCCTGCGGTATCTGCTTCGACACGGCCTGCTGACCAACGCGACGATCACACTTTACCGCAATTCCAAAGGCGAAGAATATGCCCCGTTCAAGGAGTTCCGCAAGCGTTGGGAAGAACAGCATGAAAGTCTCTTAAAGACCCAGAAATTAGAGACTCAGAAAGAGGAACACTTCATACTGTCAAATTGGGAACGTAGTGTCGATAGGCATGAACGTCTCTTGGAATCTCGAAAAGCGGAATACACTTCCTCCGGCGGACTTGCGGAAAAACTGATCCCCTACCTCGGTTGCATGGCCAGGGTCATCTTTTGGACCGGGCTGGTTCTGATTCTCATACTGTTTGTGTTGCTCATGGGCGCCATCCATGCTGGACCGGATGCACTGGGTTTCTTGGGCCTGGCAGTAGTTTGGGTTGCTTTTGGGTACGGTTGGAGTTGGATAATCTCTCGTTTTCAGCAACGCAAGAAGAATCGCAAGGAGCAGGTCCCAACTCGGGTTCTGGATTGTACTCTAGAATTGACGACCGCCAACGGGGAGAACGTGACAAAGACCGAATATATCACCATCACGAAAGAAGTGGCCCTCTTCCCGACGGTGAAGGTGCTGTACGACCCGAGCAAACCCAGTCGAGTAGCGTTGTTGCAAGATCTCAAAGTCGAAGGTGAAATTGACGCACATGGAGAATGGAAGTTTCCAGTGTCTAATGGTAAATGGCTCACGCGGGGACTTGCGATCGCTTTCTGTGTCTTCGTCCTGCCGCCCTTGGGATGGTGGGTTCATGTGTCCCTGCCCTGATCAAGAACTCAAGAACACAAGCCACTAAAATCAAATCGGCGTTTTTTTCGGGAAGACGTGCCAAACTCTTCGCATCCAACTACACAACCCAAGAACCCCTCGAAGACTCTGGCGCACTGGAAGCTTCGTGATTTGTGGTCTATCGTCGAGTACCATATCGCAACACAAATCTCAACAACAAGGAGCCACCGCGATGTTCTCCAAACTTAGCGAGCTGTTCGGAGCATTCGTCGCGACGTGGATTCGCACCTGGATTCGCATAACAGGCAAGCACGTCGAAAAGAAAACCGCCCCCTGGCTCGAATGCCCGATGGGTACGCCCGACCGAATCGGTGCCGAATTCTACGACCACCTTGCGGCAAGCGAGAACTTGCGAATCGAACGGTCCCCGGATGCGGGCTTGCTCGGTGACTTTGACGCTCTCAAGGGAGACGGCTTCGATTCGGCGCAAATTCATCCAGACATCCGCGATTTCTATGAGCACACCACCGCCTACAAGCTGGAGGCGTGGAGCGAGGCCGGGCTCTGGACGCGATTGTTCTTGTGGGGATTGACGACGTTCGTCAGTCGGAACATGGACCAACTCAATTTTCCCGTCTCGTCGCTCGAATTGGCTGGCGGGATGAGCAGCGAAGTGCTGCCGATGATCGACGCCTCGGGCCGGTGCCGCTATACCGGCTGGCTCCGTCGTCTTCTGGCGTCTGGACGAGTCATCTACACGGGCCTGTATTCGACCGAGCGAGTCCCCGGATATCCCTACCCTTGCGTCAAAGTCAGTTTCCCGCTTCCGTATGGCAGCGCGACGGTCTTCCTCCGACCCGAAGCCCAACCAGATGGATCGTACAAGATAATTTCTTCAGGATCTCGCTTCGGTTAGACTGG
>CAYYUU010001244.1:0-2281 GCA_964474955.1 uncultured Alcaligenaceae bacterium
ATCCCGCTGTGCAGATCCTGTTTCGGACCGCGGCGCGTGACCTCACCGGTCATCGCGACGACGTTGGTGTTGTTGGCCGTGTTCGTGCCGTCGGCGTTCATGCCGGGAATCACGGGCCAGATGTATAAGCAGTTCGCGTTGACGATCTCCGTCGCGACGGTCTTCAGTTCGATCAACGCTTTGACGATGACGCCGGCGATGGCCGCATTGCTCTTGCGACCGAAGAAGGCCCTCGCCAAGGGACCGGTTTACGCCGTGTTGAACACCATTTTGTATCGACCGTTCAACGCCGTGTTCGGAGTCGCCGAAGCTGGCTACGCATGGGTCGTGCGAGGTGTGTTGCGGATCGCCATCCTGGTCATGTTGTTGTATGCCGGACTTGTGTTCCTCGGTGGTTGGGGCTTTGGACGAATCCCGACGGGCTTCTTGCCGACCGAAGACCAGGGTTACGTCATGGCGAGCATCCAGCTGCCGGCGGCAACGTCGTTGGAACGAACGAAGAAAACGATGGCGAAGATTGACGAGATTTTGGAAGAAATGCCTGGGGTCGAAAGCTGGGTTTCGTTGTCAGGATATTCGCTGCTGGACTCGGCGGCGAATTCGAACTCGGCGGCGTTGTGGGTCATCATGAAGCCGTGGGACGAACGCGAAGCCAAGGGTTTGAGTCAAAAAGTCATTCTGAAAACGATGCAACAAAAGTTCTCGGAGATTCAGGACGGCATCATCTTCACGTTCGTTCCCCCGGCCATCGAGGGACTCGGCGTTAGTGGTGGCTTCCAAATGCAGCTCCAAGCTCGTGATGGAGTGCCGTTGCAGGACCTGGCCACGATGGCCCAGGAGATGGTTCGGGCAGGCAATTCGCAATCCCGGTTGCAGGCACTGAACACAACGTTCCGGGCGAACGTCCCGCAACTCGACGTGAAAGTCGAAACGGACAAAGCCAAACTTCTAGGAATTCCCAAGACACGCATCGGCGCGACGATGCAAGCGTACCTCGGCTCGGCCTACGTCAATGACTTCACCAAGGATGGCCGCACGTACCAGGTCCGCGTCCAGGCCGACACGGAGTATCGCGACGAACCCAAAGACATCGATCGGCTCTACCTCCGCACGGACACAGGAGACATGGTTCCGTTGGGGTCACTCGTCCAGGTCAAGCCGTCGTTTGGCCCCCAACTCGTCAACCGATACAACCAATATCCAACGGCGGCCATCAATGGAGCCCCCGCACCTGGCGTCAGTTCTGGAGAGGCGTTGTCGCTCATGGAACAGATGGCCAAGAACAAATTGCCAGCCTCCATGACTTACGAGTGGACCGGGATTGCCTACCAAGAAAAGCAAGTCGGGTCCCAGGCCCTTTTGATTTTGGCACTGGCGGTGGTGTTGGTGTTCCTGGTATTGGCGGCCCAATACGAGAGTTGGTCGGCTCCCTTCGCCGTCATCTTGGCGGTGCCACTTGCGTTGTTGGGTGTCCTCGGTGCGTTGTTGCTCCGAGGCATGGACAACAACATCTACACCCAGATCGGGCTCGTATTGCTCATCGCCCTGGCGAGTAAAAACGCTATTCTCATCGTCGAATTTGCTCGCGAACTCCGTCTCAAGGATGGGCTGAGTTTATTCGCCTCCGCGGTCGAGGCAGCGAAGTTGAGATTCCGACCCATCTTGATGACTTCGATATCGTCTCTGCTCGGATTCTTCCCGCTCGTGATCGCGACCGGAGCCGGAGCAGCTAGCCGACAAGCCATGGGAACCGTGGTCGTGGGCGGGATGGCTGCCGCGACAATCTTCACGTTGCTGTTCGTGCCCGTTTTCTATCTCGTGCTCCAGTGGTTCAGCGAACTGTTCAGTAAGACCAAACCTACCGAACAGAACAACAAATCTCAACTCGCCCAGAAACCAACAACACGGCGGTCTCTCCGCCCTCGAAAACGAAGGGCAAAAATATACAGGAAGGTTGAGGGTTGAGGGTTGTTGTGATATTGTTTTTGGGCCACTCCGCAGCCTCCTAACTCACAACCTTCAACCCTCAACACTTTGACAACACCTCATCCAGCTTGCCGTAACTCGCTTCCATCCCACTTGCCATCGGCGATTGCAAGACTGCGTCGCGAGCCTTGGTTGACGAATACAAGACGGTGATTGTGAGTTTCGTTTTCCCCTCGTGTTCGGTGAAGACCTGCGTCACCAGAGTTTCGCCCCCGGTCCAGTCCTCGTCGAAAATCTGGTCGCGGTGAACGGCCTCCGGGCGGGAGGGGGCACCTACATGAGCACGGGGCTGGAT
>CAYYUU010001245.1:0-2280 GCA_964474955.1 uncultured Alcaligenaceae bacterium
CAAACCGTGTAGAGTTCCGTCGTAGATGCAGCCCGGACAATCGAGCATCACGATCTTAAAGAACCGAACCGGTTGGCCGAGAAACCGATGTCCCTCGCGGAGTTTGAGAACGACGGCCACGATGAACATGAGGACAAGGCCAATGCCCAACGCCGTTCCGACGTGGCCGAGTTCTTGCCACGTCGCTCCGACTCGGTTAAGTTCTCCGCTCGGGGCCGGTGGGAGCACCGCTAAGTAAACGACGAGGCCGAGCAAAACGCCCTTGAGTACAAATTCAATCTGATCCCATCGCATGAGTGGTGATGTCCTGGCCGGTTGGAGTCCGCGATCGTGATTTTCACAACATGAAAACTGGGTGGCGAATGAACCTAACGTAGCAGGCACACTCCGTGTGCCGTTCTCTTCTTTGAGCTTTTGGTCAGCGTCACCCTGGGAACAGGAAATAAGCAACTGTCTGGTTTTCTGGGATGTTGTTTGGGAGCCACGGAGTGGCGACATACAGTAGGCGTGGCCGTAAGGCCGCGTGGGTAAGAACGTCTCCTCTTTACGCGGCCTGACGGCCACGGCTACAATATGTCGCCACTCCGTGGCTCCAAGCAAAAACCGGACAGCAATAAATTTCGCGTTCCGAGTGTCCCTGTCACTTTCTCCGCCCAGTCATCAATGACCTCCATTATACCGACTCTCCGGCGTGAAAACTCGTCTTGTCCGCGTGGATTCTTATACTTCAAAAGGTGCATTCCTTTTTCGGACAACGAGCCATTTCTCCAAGGAGACCTCTCATGCCAACGTTGATCGAACAACCGACGAAAATCGAAGCCGCAGGCAACAAACCAAAAATCATCGAAGAATACATAGGCCGGTTGAATTCTCGCGAAGAGTCGTTGAGCATCGCCTTGTTTCGGAGTCCGGGCGGATGGAGCGAACCCGGACAAACTCCCGAGTTCGACGAATACACAGTCGTGCTCAAAGGGATGTTGCGAGTCACGTTCAACGGCGGAAGCATCGATGTGCGTGAGGGGCAAGCTGTCATCGCTCATCGTGAAGAATGGGTCCAATACAGCACGCCCGAGCCAGAAGGCGCCGAGTATGTGGCCGTGTGTCTTCCGGCGTTTTCGCCCGAGACGGTGCATCGAGATGATGAGGGAGAAGAAGAGGATTCGTAGGGTGGGGCAAGCTGAGCGCAGCGAAGCGATGGCCCACCATCTCTTGCTTATCTCGTCTCCGGCAAATCATGCGTGAACGGCACGTCCCACAATCGGTGGTCGAGGTTAATCACCAACCGATCACCGAGTTTGTTCACGATACAATTCTCGCCCGGTCCATTTCGCACGAATCGTCCCCAATCCGTGTCATCACCGCAGCGCGTAATGAAATACGCATCGGTCAAGACGACATCGTTGATTCCGTTGCGTTCGGCGAACGTTCCCACCAAACCCCAGCCGTGCGACAAGATGAACAGATACCGCGTCCCAACCGCATACATTTCAATGGCCATGGTTCGTCCTCAAATTGCCCCGCCGCAGCCGCGACCGCTGTTTTCCCAATCTACATACCCGCTGACCCAGGCGCTCCCGTGTCCTTCGATGATGCCCGCAGACATTCCTTAAATTCCATCCCCATAACCGGTCGATAGTTTCTGCACTTGTAACTCGGGGAACTCTCCGGATTGAATCGCATCGAGGGTTTCAAGGAACTCGACCCGGCTATCTCCATGATCGATGAATGGCGACGCTGTCCACCAGCTAGTCCCAGATGTGAAGGAACCCTTCCAGCGCACTCCAAGTCCCATTCCTTCGTCGGACCAAACCCCATGCCCTGGTACGTTTCCTTGATGTATCAGCCTCCCCACCCGTTTCCGAATTCGAATCGCATTGGCCGCGAGTTCTCGCCCATTCTCTTCGAGCCAGTCCGCGTAAATCAAAACGAGCGAAACATCGCCTGGATTTTCTCGAATGGCCTGCAAGAGTTGTTCGCCTTGAGAATCGCTCACTTGTTGTTCTCCTTCTTGGCGGATTCGGCCAACCAAGCGAAGAGGGTTTTGATTTCGAACGGCTTCAGGGTCGGACGCAAAGAGAGCAACTTGGCGGCGATTGCGGAGAGATGCGGAGCTGCCCAACTAGTCGCGGGTTCCTGAGCGAACGGACCGAGATACCCTTTCGAATGGGCCAGGAATTCGACATGTTCGCGGAGGGCATACGAAAACTGTAACGGGCTATCGAATAGGTGTTTGTCCACCGAGATGAGAGGCGGAGCGAACATCGCCGGATAGCTCCGCGT
>CAYYUU010001246.1:0-2279 GCA_964474955.1 uncultured Alcaligenaceae bacterium
AAAGCGGTTTGCCTGCAGGAAATTCGCGGCATCGAAGACGATCCCGCCCAAAAATTGATGACAGAGCTCCGCCGCCGGCATTACCCCTCGCCATGGGGGGACCCGAGCCATGGGAACCTGGACGACCTGACAACGCTCACGATCGAGGAGACTTTGAAAGGGACGGATGCGCCGCTCAATGAGATTCAGGAGATCTACCACAATGGCGATAGTGGTTCTTTCGAGCTGGTCTTTGAAAAAGAAAGGACTGGCGCCATTGCCTGGGATGCAACCGCGAGCGATGTCCAGACGGCATTGCTGGCTCTCCCACATTTAACCAACGTCACTGTCACCGGCGACGGCACAGCGGAGAGTCCTTGGCGAGTCGAGTTTCAGGATGCGTTTGACCGTGTCATCGGTCACGAGACGGTCGAAATCCCGAACACCGCTCCCGGCGATGAAGCGACAGACACTGTCATTCTGAACGGCAGCGATGGTGTGAATGATTCGTTCACCGTAACCAACGTTGCCGATGACACCTCCAGTAGCGGCTACGATGTGGTGATTGAACAGGGTGAGGTCGGTTCATCGAGCGTCAACACCAAGTTCATCCTCAAAAACTCCAGTCGCACCGATTCGCAAGGAACTCCCGAAGATAAGCTGCAAATCCACGGGCTTTCCGGCGATGACCTGATCGATGCCAGTGCAACAGCCCAGAATATCATTGCACTGCAACTCTTTGGTGACGAAGGAAGCGACACGTTGGTCGGTTCGAACTTCGATGATGAACTTGATGGCGGACTCGATGACGATACGTTCACGGGTAATGCTGGGACGGATGCCTTTGTTGATGCCGGCGGCAACGACATGTTGATCGAAGCGCAGGACGCAGACATGTCGCTGTTTGGCAACTATCTGATTGTCGGGCATAATAGCGGGCTGACCAAGCAGAGCGGATTCGCCGATCAAACGGATGTCACCATACCCAAGGGATCGCAGACTTATCATGCTTCCTCTCCATCGGTCGTGATGGAAACAGGCGGCCATACTTTGCGTTATGAGTCGGATGGAGTCCTCAGACTCTACACCGAAGGAGAACAAGTCTGGGAAAGCAACAATCGGAACACCGGCGATCGGTTAGTTTTCCAGGGTGATGGCAATCTGGTGATCTACGGACCAAGTGGGGCGGTATGGGCCTCCAATACGGCCGATGGCGAACATGGCGGCAATGGTGGCCGGACCATGACCCTGTCTTCTAATGGGAACCTATTTATCGCAAATGCTGCTGGCGACGTGATGTGGCAGACCAATACGGCCCTCGCTGGTCCACAGATCACCCCGCTGCCCACCGGTGAACGCGGCGACATTTTCGATGCCACGTATACCGATCATGCCGTTGGCGAATCGCGTATGGCTCAGGTCGAGTCGATTGGCGGAATCTTCGAAAGCGCCAGCCTGATGGGGGGCTTCCACAACAATGTCTTCGCCGTCAACGATTCCGATCACCAGGTCACTGTCGGCTCGCAGGTTCTAACAGTCACCGATTGGAATAGCCCCGTCACCCTCGACACCGCTTTGAACACCGACGATTCGCTGAACGAGTACTACCTGATTACTATGTCCGGCACATCGGGTGTGCCTGTCGAGATCGCCGAGTCGGGGGCTTATCAAGGTTTTGACGAGGTCTACATTTTCGGAACCGATAGTGCTGATGTCTTCCATCTTAACACGGACGATGTCGATCTCGGGGCCGGTCAAACAAGGAAGCTGGGAGTTGTTCTGGCTGGGCAAGAGAAGTTCGCCCAACAAAAAACCAATGACGCAGGCGAACAGTTTTTCCACATCCAAAAGACCGATTCTAACGGGAACCCACTCTTTGAAACAGCTGCCAATGGCGAACGTATCCCCGAACTTGAAACGGTCAGCACCACGCAGGCCGCAAAGGCTTTGGAGATCACTGCGGACGAGTTCTTGAGTGAATTCAACAACGGGAATTATCAATCTCATGTGCTCGTGCCGATCTACTTTGGCAACGAACAGAAGACTAATGAGGCTGGCGAGAAGCTGTACCACGTGCAAGAGGTGCTCAACGAGATTGTCAGTCTCTACCACGCAGGAGCGAGTTCTGGGAGCGTAGATCTCACATTACTGGACGCAACACGCACGCTGGACATCACCAAGGTGCTGAATTCGCCGGTCAGCCATTTGGCTCTTCAAGAAGAGTTGGAATTAAAGTTCAGCAACCTATTGATCCCTGCCAAAAGAAAATCGGTAATTTTTGAATCGGATTGGTTCCTGAG
>CAYYUU010001247.1:0-2274 GCA_964474955.1 uncultured Alcaligenaceae bacterium
TGGCGTCGTTTGGGAGATCGGCGGTCCGCGAAAAACTCCTTCGACTACGAGTGACGGCGGGAATGTTTTCGGAGCGTCGAGCTTGGTTGCTTCGGTTGCTCGGAGCTTTGGGCTCGTGAGCGACATGGGAAACGCCGGAGTCCCGTCACCACCTATGAGTCGCGTTTGGCGAGCGAGTTGGTCGGAGTTGAGCGGTTCGAGATATGTTCCGGGTTTCATCCACACGACGGGATAACCTTCGGGCATGCCACGTTTTTTATCTTCTGGCGAGAGCTTGTACTGCAGATGCACTTCTCGCTCGGTCGTCAAATTCAGAGTAAAGCCCGCGTTGTCCTTCTCTTGTTTTCCGGGGACCTCTTGCGACGGAATCCCGGGCGCGGAGTGTAACTGTAACGTGAGTCGCCGTGTTTTGGTCAATTGGTCGCGGAGACGCGCGACTTCGGGATTGTTCTCGAAGAGAGTTTTCGCGTCGTCGAGATACGTTTCACCGGCCTTTCGAAAGTAGGGCTTGGTGGTGGCGTCTTCGGCGAACCAGTGTGCTTTGTAGGTTCGTTGCGTTTGCCACAAAAGCAACTTTTGGATGGCGAACTGACGATACGATGTCTTTGGTTGTCCGGTGATCAACATCTTGCCGGTGCCGTCCATCTACCGTGAAAGATAGTCGGCTTGGCGAAGACTCGTTTCGGCTTCGGCCAGGGTGGATGTCTGTTTGAGCTTTTGGAAGTTGTTCACGGCGACCGGAATTTGTCGCCAGCGAACGCCGATTTCTTCTCCGGCCCACCCGAGCGTATCCCACCAACGTTGCTCGACGCGGAAGTTGATCAATTGGTGTTGAACTTGCTCGTGGGTCTGGGTCGCACGAGCCGCGCCGTCTCGCCGAACGGCGGGCCGCGGAGTGTTATCGAACCAGGACTTTCCGAGGATTTCCAACGCCATCAAACCCTGACAATAACCGTGGTCCTTGGCGAGCTTCTGGTTCTCCTTCGCCGTCACTTCGAAATCCGCATCGTTGGCCGCTTCCGTTCGGACCTGAAGTCGCTTACCGATTCGGCTGCGTTTCGCGAGGAATTCGAGGCGAACTTTCGGGTTGTCGAACGGCATGGCGAGGGCGTCGTTCATGTCTCGCCATGCGGATGCCTTGTCGGCTTGTTCGATTCGATTTCGGAATTTTGTGAAATGCTCTCGCAGGTCGTCGTAGCTCTTTCGAATGCTTTTTGCGAGGGTGGAAATCTCGTCCACTTTTGCTTGCAGCGTTTTTGCTTGAATAGTTTTTGTGGGCGGGGCCAACAACGCATGCAACCGGTGTGTCTCGCGAAGGAGTTTGACGAAACCGTCTCGCAGGTGTGGTTCCATCGCCTTGCCTTCTTCGGGGATGGCGACACACCGACTCGCGATCCAACGGGCCATGTACGGAGCGTCGGCGAGAACTTGATCTCGAATGGCGAAGGCTTCGCGCAATCGTTGCCCTGTCTCGGACGCACGGCGATACAGTTGGTTTCGGGCCAACCGTAGGTGGTCTCGACCTTTGTTCCAGTGCGCCTCGTCGTCGGCGAACATCAAGTCTTGCCCGAGGAGTCGTTCTCGGTCCGCCTCCGCGACGAGTTGTATAATCCAGGGAACAATGTGTTCACAATAGTAACCAGTGGTCGGTGGAATGAGCGGAAAGTCGGAGGGAAGGCCCAGCGCCGCGCGTTCGGCTTCCAACCGCGTTTCGAGAGAATCTCCCAACGTCGCCGCGCCGACTCGATTGTCTTTGGGTAGGTCCTTTCGCAACATCACGAGGTAATGGGCCTCGGCGGGTCGCGGGCTCACCGGGTCGTCGATTAGCCGAATGATCTCGTGGGCCTTGTCCAGATTTGGTTCCGTCGATTTTGCGGTTTGTTCGAGGAGCACTTCGAGCAACTGCATCCGGAAGAGCCGAAGCCCTCGCGGCTCACTCGAATATTTTCTTTGGGTAGTTTTCCAGATCTTGGTGAGTGCTTCTTCGTCCTTGGCTCGACGCAGTTTATCCAGAACCGATCCGACCTCTTCGCGAGAGGTTGTTCCGCCGTTGGTCACTCCGGCAAGGGCGCGCATGGGCAATGTGTTTTCGAGAGAATCAAGGGAGAGCGATTGCTGCTCTCGGATTCCGCCGACCAGCTTTCGCAAGCGTCTCTCAAGTTCTGCCGTCGTTTCGGAATCACCGGCGACAACGACTTCTACTTAACGCAAGAGAGTGTCGCGAAACAGACGCCACTACGTCGGCGATGAACCCGATGGATCTGGGATTAATAT
>CAYYUU010001248.1:0-2273 GCA_964474955.1 uncultured Alcaligenaceae bacterium
AGATCATTCGCGCAAAGTCACCGAAACGAGGCACCCCGAGGTACTCAGGACTCGATGAACCGACCGATATTGTTGTTGACAATGGGCGATGTGGCCGGTGTTGGACCGGAGATCATCGCGAAGGGATGGCCCGAACTCGTTCGGATGTGTCGGGCTGTTGTTGTTGGTGATCCAGATTGGATGCGACGAGGGCTCGAACTTGCGAATAGTTTTGCCGATGTTGTTGTGGTGAATGCTCCGAACGAAATCGAGCCGACATCCGACCTTATCCCAATTATCGCTGCCAGCAGCGCCGATCTCTCGAACGTCCGAGTCGCCACCGTCACGGCGGAAGCAGGACAGGCGGCTTTTGATTTTCTCTGCCACGCTATTGATCTGACGATGACTCAACAAGCCGACGGAATCGTTACGGCTCCGCTTCACAAGGAAGGATTGCATCTCGCGGGAATCCAACATCCCGGACACACAGAAATCCTCGCCGAACGAACCGGGACAACAAACTTCGGCATGATGCTCTATGCGAGGAACGCCGCAATTCCACACGGGCTCGCGGTGGTTCACGTTACCTTGCATTGTGCGTTGCGAGATGTCTTTTCCGAAATATCCATTCAGAGCGTCGAAGAGAAAATCCATCTTGTGCATCGGATCTGCCAGCGTTTGGTCGAGCACACACCAAGAATTGCAGTCGCTGCACTGAATCCCCATGCGAGCGATGGTGGGTTGTTTGGAAACGAGGAACAAACAATAATCACTCCCGCGGTCGAAATGGCTCGTCGTGATGGCGTTGACGTCAGCGGGCCGTTGCCTTCGGATACTCTTTTTCAGAGGGCGGTCCGTGGTGATTTCGATGGCATCGTTTGCATGTATCACGATCAGGGACACATCCCGATGAAGTTGCTCGGCGGCTTCGACGCCGTTAACATCAGCGTTGGGCTGCCGATTGTTCGCACGAGTGTCGCCCACGGCACGGCGTATGACATCGCCGGACGCGGAGTCGCTGACACGGCCAGTTTGATCGAAGCCACAAGAGTTGCCGCATTGTTGACTCGCAAAGAAACGCTGGAGGTCTCCGCTACGAGGTAGTCATGGGCGAAATCTGCATCCACAGCAAGACCCCGCTCGATGGAAGCCGCGGCGGGGTGGGTGGAAGAGATTGGATCGAAGACGACATCGAGCACATGCTCGGCGAGGCTGGAGAATGCGTTGTTGGCGCGGGTTCCGGGATGGGTGGTTGGGACGTTCACTTTGTGATCTTTGGAGACGAGACACTCGACTACTGGCTCAATCGCATCGTTCGCTATCTGCGTCGCATGGACATCACCACCGACACGACTGTGACGGCGTATCTCGACAACGACGAGGTGTATCGAGACGTCACCATTCTTCCGAATCGAAATGCCAAGGGAAAAGGGCGAGAACCGCGAGAATGAAAACTACTCTGTTACTTCTCCGCCACGGAGCGACGGCCGCCAACCTCGCCAAACCTGCCAAGCTTCAGGGACGCAACCACAATCCTACTCTCGGCGCAATTGGGGTCCGCCAGGCGACGGTGACTCGCGATTTCTTGGCCATCGAAACCATTCATGCTTGCTATGCGAGTCCTCTCCGGCGAGCCATGCAAACTGCTGCAATTATTGCCGAACCGCACGATCTCAAACCCACTCCGCTGGAGGCCTTGACCGAATGTGATGTCGGTGGATGGGAAGGGAAATCGTGGGCGGAAATCAAAGAAGCCGAACCCGAGGCGTATCAAGCGTACATGCGAAACCCTGCCAAAAATGGATATCGCGCCGGCGAGAATTTTGGCGATGTCTACGAGCGAGTTTCGGAAGCCATGAACGAACTGTTCGATAAGCACCCCGGAGAGTGCATTCTGGTGGTGGCCCATCATGTCGTGAACCGAACCTATCTGGCTGGGACGATCGGCCTTCCCATTTCTCAGGCCCGCCGCATCTCATTGGAAAACTGCGGGATATCGATGGTCGTCCGCGAAGACAACAAGACGACCGTCAAAGCCCTCAACTCAACCTTCCATCTTCGCGGCGTTTTGGTCTCGTGAGCATCTCCGTTTCTTGCCTTCCCTGAACCCTCTTTGCATTTCGGCTGTCTTGTTGGTTGAGCATCGCGCGATCGATGCGCGAAAGCAGTAGGCACACTCGGAACGCGAAAATAATGACTGTCCGGTTTTTCGAAGTCCCTCGCCCCGCTTGCGGGGAGAGGGATTTAGGGTGAGGGGTGATAAAAGAAAATTGGTTTACGCAATATTTTCCGAG
>CAYYUU010001249.1:0-2272 GCA_964474955.1 uncultured Alcaligenaceae bacterium
AGGATGCGGCATGAAATCGAAACAGCTCGCCGATTGGCAGCTGCCAGCTGGGGTGAATCGAGGGCTCTGGGATTATGCTCAAAGCGAGACCGTTGCAAACAGGTATGACGAAAGCCTGACGGACTGCCAGTTGCTCCAGTTGGACCTTAGGTTCGTAGAAG
The DNA here is from genome assembly GCA_964474955.1 of uncultured Alcaligenaceae bacterium. Taxonomy (GTDB): domain Bacteria; phylum Planctomycetota; class Planctomycetia; order Gemmatales; family Gemmataceae; genus CAYRFQ01. The sequence continues at coordinate 162 of CAYYUU010001249.1, forward strand.
AATACGCGCCGGCTCCGGGACGCGTCATCGATTTGGGTTGTGGAACTGGTCGAGCGTCGATCCGTCTGGCCCAACGGAATCACGAAGTTCTCGCAATCGATCTATCACAAGAGATGCTTCGCGTCGTTGGCAAAAAAGCAAAAGACGCCCAAGTCGACGTTCAACGACTACGAACGAATCTGGTCGAGCTGCATAGTTTCCGTGACGCTACTTTCGATTACGCCGTTTGCCTCTTCAGCACAATCGGAATGATTCTTGGTCACGATAACCGCGTAGCGTTTCTCCGACACGTGCGAAGAATCCTCAAGCCGAAAGGTCGTTTCGTTCTCCATGTCCACAATCGATGGTTTAATTTTTGGACTCGTCAAGGCCGGAAATGGGTCTTTCGGGATTTATGGCGGAGGCTCGTAAACTCTCCCGATCAGGGTGATAGCGAGATGCCGCCACACAACGGCCATCCGTCGTTGACGCTCCATCTGTTCACGCGGAGAGAGATTACGCGGATGTTGAAGACGGCGGGTTTTCGACTGTTGGAAATGCGGCCCATTAGCGTCCGCGAAGATGGAAAAGTGTCCTGTCGGTGGTGGTTCGGCTCACTGCGAGCTTATGGGTATTTGATCGCTGCGGAAGGTTGAGTGTTGAGATCTGCTGGCCGCGGGCCGCGAAACAAACGAGTATCCGTTCTTCGTGTCTGTGGTTTTGCCTCAATCGATGGTACGTGAGCTTGTCCGCTCCCGGCGAACGGCAGTCGGATAAACAAGTGTCGCATTTGTTGGTGGCGCCATCTCTCGCGATTGCGACAATCATTTATCCGTCTGCCATAGCCTGGGTCGTGGATTCCGTGAGAAACGAAAGACAATAATTGCGTGATCCACGGCCCGGACAACCTATTTCAACTCCGACGTCTTCAACAAATACGCCGCATTGAATTCCTTCGTCCGCTGGGTGTACGGACCAGAACCAATCGCGAGTTGTTGCCCCGAGGGATCGACCGCCACGCTCCGGAACACACCGAGAAACATCTTCTGGCCGCCGATGAGATTTCCGTTGGCGACGTTCCATCGAGCGACATATCCGTTGTTCCCGCGGTCGGCTCCAACGCTATACAATTCCTTTCCGTCCTTGCTGAAGGCGAGTTGGTAAATCCAACCGGGATGCGACTGCGGCTTCTTGCGTCCGGGGCTTCGCTTGAGTTTCTTATTGTCGAGATCACGCACGACCTTGCCGTTACTCACGTCCCAGATCTTGATCAGGTTTTCGTACCCGCCCGAACCGCTCGCGATGTACTTGCCATCGGGGCTGAAGGCAACGCAAAAGACGCTGTCGTCGTGGCCCGCCTTGAACTTCTTCTTGTCGTAAGCCTGGAACTCTCGGAGTTGTTGGCCGTTGGCGACGTTCCACAGCCGGAGCGTCTTGTCCTTTCCGGCGCTAACGAGCTGCTTGCTGTCGGGACTGAAGGCCAAGCCATAGATTTGGAGATTGTCTTTCGTCTTGTGGGCCACGATCTCGCGGAGTTGCTTCTTGGTCTTCACGTCATAGATTCGGATTCGCCCCGAGTGTCCCGCGGAAGCGACGAGTTTTCCGTCGGGGCTGAACTTGAGCACGTCCACGGTGTCTCGCATCGTGTACGACTGGATCGGGTTCGGAGAAGCGAGGGTCCAGACTCGCATCGACTTGTCGGCGCTGGTCGAATACAACGTCGAGTTGTCCGACGCGAACGCAAGACCCGTCACGGCTCCATCGTGGCGGAATTTTTGGACTACCTTCAGAAAATCATCTGGCACGGCAGCGTTCACGTTCGGATACGTCGTGTCCCACGCGATGACGGTCTTGTCCTCGCACCCAGCCGCGAGGGCCGAGTTGTTCGAGTTGAAAGTGAGCTGTCGCACGACCGCGGGTGCCTCCACTTCGCGAATCAATTCGGCGTTGGCGAACTTGTAGACGCGGACGCTCTTCGTGGCGTTGGCGACGGCGATCATCTGGTTGTTCTGTGAAAATGCGACAGCCGTGATCGTCTCTCCCGCGTCCTTATAAGTTCGGTCGTTGTTCCCGTTGCCGACGTTCCATATCTTCACGGTCTTGCCCTCACCTCCGATGACGACGTAGGCTCC
>CAYYUU010001250.1:0-2267 GCA_964474955.1 uncultured Alcaligenaceae bacterium
TTCCATTTCCATGCTACAACAGAGAACTTGCAGCTGCAAAGCTGGTCTTGACCTCGAAGATCGTCGTTGCCTGACCCGTTTGTTGGAATTGGTCGAAGGCGTCTTGGAGGATGGTGAATTGATCGTCTCGGCCAAACAGCCGCTCGCCGCTAGAAGTGACGACAGATCCGAGAACGGTATCCGTCGACGCGAGAGCCTTGACAGTCTCGAATGCGTCTGGACGGTCCGTTGGCTCTCGCGAAAGCAGCCGCATGGCCAGGTCGACCAAATCGGCTCGACTTTCCTCGTCCGCAACCAAGGCCGGAGGGTCGATGTTCCGTTTGTCTTGCAGAACCTTCGAGATCGAACCGGTAAACGGAAGTTGTCCACATAAGGCTTCGTAGAGCATAACCCCAACGGCATACCAATCGACGGCGTTCGTAATTGAGGCCCCAGCGGCCTGTTCGGGAGCCATATATCCGGGAGTCCCGAATATCCCCTCTTCACGTTGCAAACGTGCGACCTCTCCGAGCTGCACAACGAGACCAAAGTCGAGAATCACGACTTGGCCTTCGTGCGTGACCAACACATTCGACGGTTTGAGGTCTCGATGCAGGATGTGTCGGCCATGCAATGCCAACACGCCGGCTATCAATTGCCCCAGAGCGTTACGGAGTCGGGCTTCGTCGAGTTGGTCGTCGGGCCGGACGTAGGAGAGGAAATCGGTTCCCTCGATGAGATCCATCGTGAAGAACCACTGATTGCCGTCGGCCTCGAGTGTGTGCAGGCCAATCAAGTTGGGATGATGGATGTCAGCGGCGGATCGAAACTCGCGTTTGAACTGGGTGAGTGTGTTGCCGTCGACTTGGGGCAACAACTTCAACGCGACCTCGTCGGCCTGCGTTACGTGGATGGCCTTGTAAACGATTCCCATGCCTCCCTGTCCCAACTGGTCGAGGATGAGATATTCGCCCAAACGTAAGCCCACCAACTCAGGGGTGGTCGTCACCTTCGGCGTTCTCGGAGAATACGTCCCGGTGAACGAAAGGGGACTGGCTTCGACAAAGACTTCCCGCACGACGTGACGATAGTCGGGGAATCGTTGGACGTACTCGTCGACAAAAAACAATTCCCCCGCATTCCGCCTGAGTTTGATTTCGTTGCGAAGGAGGTTGCGGAGCAACGCTTCTCGGTCGGGCTCGGGGACACGCCCGAGGTATTGTTCGATGCTCTGTCGTGCCGACGGAGTCCAATCGGCGGTAAAACTCGCGCAGGCTGAGGCGATGTTTCGAAAGGGCGTCGAGTCTTCCGAGGGGTTCCAGGAAGGTGTGAGGTCGTTGGTTTCGGGGAGACTCGCCGTATTGGCCCTTTCGACGAAGTCGTTCATCTTGGCGATGGCTTCGATTCGCTCTCGCAGATGGGGCAACAACTCCGGCGATTGCTGGCACAGTTGCTCTGGCAAGACTTCAGGGTTCGCTTGCCAGAGTGAAATTAATTCGTCCAGGCGGGTATCGTCGTGCATCCGAAGTGTCCTGACCAACGGCGGGTTCTGGCGGGTTTTGATTTATGATAATTGCCCAACCCAAGCCGTTCAACCGGTCTGTTGGCGGTGCAGTCGGCCAATCGGTCCGCGAGCCTCGCACAAGCCCGATTCCAAGTCCGTTGGACCGTTTTCTTGCTGGTCTGGAAAAGGTCGGCGATTTCGGAATGAGTCCATTTGTGGTAGAACACCAAACTCACCACTTCTTGTTCATAGGTCGGCGACGATTCGATGTCCTCGTGCTAGGCTGCCCACTAGTCGATGTCCTCCGGTTCGCTTGCAGGAGCCTTTGGGGTGACATGTCTGTGTTCGCTGTCCTCCGGAAGTCTGTTCAGCCACGAGTCGGCCTGGGGCCTTCGGCCGTGTTTTCGGGCTCGGTCGATTAATTCACGGCAGATGTTCAACTTGGCCAGGCGATAAAATTCCTAAACCGACTTGGGTTCGATCGTTTCCATCGTACGAAGAAATCGCAGTATGGCGTTTTGCAATACGTCCATCGTTTGGTCCCAGCGAGCAACCGTCGGGTAATTCCTGAGCATCAGCCGAGTGAACTTTTCGAGTCGCGAATAGGCGATTTCCAACAACTCATTCCAAGGTAAGGAGTCCCCCGAGCGAATCCGGTACTGAAAAGATCGAAGGGTGCTCGTTTAAAGTGACTGAGATTCCATGTAGTTGTCCCCGATCAATGCGAGTCATTTCGCAGAAGTGGTGTTCGAGGAATCCAACGCCCGGTTCCTGGAGTGATTCC
>CAYYUU010001251.1:0-2267 GCA_964474955.1 uncultured Alcaligenaceae bacterium
GCGAAGATCTATCGCCGCTGCGCGGCTCAACTCAAAAGACAAACGCAACACGAATTTATCCGTCCACGCATGCACCAGCAAGGCTTCGGAGCGAGAAAGAATACACGAAGCGAAGGCACACGCGATGAAAACACTAACCGCTACACTCACTTGCAACACGCTCTAGATCGAGCAGGTTGTGTGCAACGAGGGTACTTCGCATGGCGCGGAACAGACTGACTTGGCTGCTCGAAGCAGACATCTACGGAGAACAGCTCCAACCTTTGGTGGCGGCAATCAAGCGGCAAGGCTTTGCCGTTCACTTCGCCACGTTCCGCGAGATTGTGCGAGGCAACATCGCGATTTCTCCCGAGGAACCCGTCATTTTCTATGGCACTTTTCCGGCCATGCGGCACATCCAACTCCATTATCCGTGGAAACCCGGTGGCTTCTGTAATTCCGAGGCTCTCGATTGTGCAACGTACTATGCTTATTTTGGCAAGTATCTGTTGAATCAAAACTACGTGATCCAACCGGTCGTCGAGGCCATTCGCCAAAGAGACTGGTTATATTCTGTCGTGGGAGTGGAGGACGAAGTTTTTGTACGCCCGAGCGGCTGTCCCAAAGTCTTCACGGGACGTTGCGTTTATATTGATGATTTTGCGGATGCACTGATGCCCGCAACCTGGGATCCAACAACGCTCATTGTCGTAGCACCACCGAAAGACATAGGCCGGGAATGGCGATTCGTTGTCTGCCAAAAGCAAGTCATAGGTGGGAGTCAATATGCGAATCATTTGTCCCCAGAAATCCTTCCAGAATATCCGAGGGAAGTCTTGGATTTCGTGAACGGGATGGTCTCAACCCTTTCGTGGCAGCCTGACTCGCTCTACATGGTGGACGTGTGCGAATCCGACAGCGATCTCAAGTTAGTAGAACTCAACAGTTTCAGTTGTTCCTGGTTATATGCTTGTGACACGGATGTGATTGTCGAAGAGACAGCGAAGCTGGCTCTCCAACATCTGAAACAGAGTGAACATTCCGCTTGAGATGGTGTCTTCTACATGGTGTTTCCATTCCTATTCGTCCCTTCCAAGAGACAAATGTCGCATGAGAATATTCCTCGAAACCGATCGAATGACACTCCGGGCGTTCACCGAAGACGACGTGGATTTGCTCTACGAACTCAACAGTGATCCGGAAGTCATGCGATATCTCGACGGCAAACCAACTCCGTACGAGGAAATCCGGGACGAAGTGTTGCCGCGTTATCTGTGGTTTTATGAGACGTATGAAAACTACGGATACTGGGCCGCGATCGAGAAGGCGAGCGACGAATTCATGGGATGGTTTTTGTTTCGGTTAGCTCCGGATAGCCAGTCGCATTATCATCCGGAGATTCATCGCGAAGATGACGTAGAGTTGGGATATCGGTTTCGGAAAAAATTTTGGGGAAAAGGCTATGCGACCGAAGGCTCCGAGGCCATCGTCGCGAAAGGTTTCCTGGACTGGCAGTTGCCCCGAATCATCGCCGCGGCAATGGAAGCGAATACTGCGTCGTTGCGAGTCATGGAAAAAGTTGGCTTTCGAGAAATGACGCGATACTTTGAGGATGGGCTTCAAACGACCATCGTGCAATGTATTCTGACTCGGGAAGAATATTTGCAACAGAATCAGTAGGAACAACAGAACAAAGGTGGGCCGTCGTCGCAAGCTCCTTGCCCCACCCTACGCGAACACCACAAGACCATTTTCCATGATTGAACAAACTCGTACTCGATTGTTAGAACTCTTTCGCGAACGTGCTTTCTCGTTCGGCAAGTTCATTCTCAAGTCCGGCAAGGAAAGCACCTACTACATCAACAGCAAGAAAGCCCTCTTCCACTCCGAGGCGATTTCGTTGCTCGCGGAAGTCTTCTGGGACATGACGAAGGACCTCGAGTTGCAGGCCATTGGCGGACCTGAAGTTGGTGCGATTCCGATTGCCTCGGCGTTGGCCCAGAAGTATCACCAGGAAGGGCGCGAGATCGAAGGCTTTTTCGTCCGCAAGCAAGTCAAGGAACACGGCAGCAAGGAATGGATCGAAGGGGTGCTTAAGCCTGGATGGAAAGTCGGGCTCGTGGAAGACGTGTTGACCACGGGAGGTTCGGCGATGCACGCCATCGAGAAAGTCGAAGAAGCCGGCGCCCAAGTCGTGGACTTCCAGGCCATCGTTGATAAGCTCGTAGGGGCAAACGAAAAACACGAAGGGAAGGATAAGTATATGCCCATATATGACAAAACAGATT
>CAYYUU010001252.1:0-2265 GCA_964474955.1 uncultured Alcaligenaceae bacterium
GCTACTGGTTCGACTTTGGCGACGACTGGTGGCACCAGATCAACGTGGAAGCCATCGAGGACAAGGTGCCCAAAGGAAAATATCCGAAGGTAATCGAGCGAGTAGGCGAAAGCCCGCCGCAGTACATTGAAGAAGATGAGGAGTAGACAAGCGGCATTGATTGGCTCGTCTCGAAGTCGCCAATTGAATGATAGGCCAGAACATGTCCAGGCAAGAAAAGCCAGATTCCGGCAACCATGGAAAGACAGTATCCCAGGCAAGTCCCATCGTGGAAAACGAGTCCCTTGGAGGAAAGCTCTCGGAGGCACAATGCCACACCATCATCAAATACGCCGAGTGGTCTCCTCATCTGTCTGAGCGATTTTCGAGCACGGGCGCTAAAGGAAAGGGAAAACGTTTACGCTCGACGAACTGGATGGACTCCTTGATCGTCTCGAAATGGCAGTTTACCGTGCAAAGGGAAATGAAAAACAGAAAGTTCCACGAATAGTTCAGAAGGTGGCGAAACTACTTGGCAGCAACATCAACCCTGATGAAATAATTCTTGGACGGTCTACGAAGAAGACGGACACCGTTTTTCAGATTAAAATGACGTTGGAACCTGAGTTTCGTTTAAGAATTTCCATGAATACAGTCATGTCAATATTTTATGGCAATCCTACGGTTTGAATCTGGACAGTATGGGAAGATTAAGGGGCTGAAAATGTTGGTAAGTTAGTCGCCATCTCTCACATGGACGAGCTACGCTTCCCAAATATATTTAACTTAACCATCCAGACTTGTTAATCTTCCCAGAGTGTGAAAGATCAGGCCGTTAAAGCGGTTTACGATTGTGTTAGGGACAATTCAGAGTCCTTCGCCCCGCTTGCAGGCCCCAGGATTTCGGATGAGGGGTGATGAAGCAAACACGGTTTATGCGTTTGTTCTTTGAGGGACGTCGGCCCTGAGCCCCTCACCCACAGTGTTATCTTTCTTGGCCCGGGTCCCGTAAGCGGGGCGAGGGACTTTGAAAAAGAAACTCTACCCAACGAAATCATAAACCGCTCTCAACGAAACTAAAAGTGCCTATTTGTAAAATTTTCGACCGAGTTCGCTTATTTTCGGGTTCGTTGGTTGAGCTTCACTACTTTCGGAAGTTTGGGAAGCAAGCTCCGGGATGAGGTGTCCTTGCGGGCCCGAAGAAGGCGATCGAATACGTTACCTCAGGGATTTCTTCACCTCAGATATAGACGATTCGGTGGTCGGGAGTACCGACTTCATGGCCCACATTTTGACGGTCCCGTACGCGCTGGCCGAGGCCAGGAGTGTTCCATCGGAGTTAAATGTGATGTCGTAGATGGCTCCCTTGTGGGAAGACAACGTCCGCACCTCGTCGCCCGATTGCATGTCCCAAATTTTGATTTCGCCAGGTACGTCGTTTCGGCGTGGGCGACCGCTACACGAGGCGAGATAGCCACCGTCGGGAGTGAAAGCGACACTCAGGACGGTGTCGCTGTGGCCTTTGAGGGAGAATATCTTCTTGCCTGTCTTGGGATTCCAGACTTGGACTTCGTTATTGGTCCGGCCATTCCGCCAATCGCCGCACGCCGTCGCGATTCGCATTCCATTGGGACTGTATGCGACTCGCCAAATGCTCGCGCTGGGGCCCAGGTTACCCAGTAACTTTCCGGTTGCCACATCCCAAATTTTGATGGGCATGAGTTGGCCGTTGGGTTCCTTGTCCCAGCCGCCGCCGCTGACGAGTCGTTGACCGTCGGGGCTAAATGCGACGCAGGTCGCCCAATTGGCGTGGCCTTCGAATGTCCGCACGAGTTTGCCAGTGGGCAGTTCCCAGAGCTTGATGGTCTTGTCGTAGCTGGCGGTGGCTATGTATTTTCCATCGGGACTGAACACGGCCTGGGGGACTTCTTTGGTGTGTCCTCGAAGTTCTAAGCGGCGGCGGGTTTTCCGATCGTAGACAGACACATCCTGGTTCCCACCGGCAATGATGAATCTCTGATTCGGGCTCAGTTCCAGCCGACCTTCACTGTGAGAACCACGTAAGCTGTAGACAAGTTGACCATCGACCACACGCCAGCGTTGGACACCCGCTGTGCCTGCGCTCCAAAGGTAATTCCCGCAGGAGGAGAACTTCACGCCGTAAAACGGATTCGGGTTACTCTTTGGCAACGTGAGGGGAGGTATCGCCGTGGGAATGACCTTGTGGCGTTTTGCGCGTCGAGCGAGGTATTCCAATTGGCCGTAGTCGATTTCTATGCGGCGTGG
>CAYYUU010001253.1:0-2264 GCA_964474955.1 uncultured Alcaligenaceae bacterium
ATGCTCCCGGAAGTGTCAAAAAGCGTACACAAAAAACACAAAAATCAGGGCGAGGTATTTTTGTGTTTTTTGTGTACGTGTTTTGCACCTCGGATTCGAAATAATACCCCAAAGCGCCCTTTCGCTCCACGAAAGACGACAATCCCCAAATGCGTCTCTTATTGATTCGACCGCACCTGCGAAAAGCAACTCTCATTTCCCCGCAACACAATTCCACACTAAATCAATCATCCCGGAACTGCTGGACTTCGCTTTCGAGTGTGTGCACTCGCTTACGTAATTCTTCGATCTCAGCTCGCAGTTGAGCGAGGGCTTGGCTTTCGCGAACCAAGCGATCGTACTCCGCGGCCGCTTCCCGAACGGCCATTTGCAAATCCTCGGGCTTCCAAGGTTTTTTGATGAATCGAAAGATGTGGCCCTGGTTGATGGCTCGAATGATCGACTCGACGTCGGCGAACCCCGTGAACAACAAGCGGATGGCTCGCGGGTGAGCTTCCGGAAGTCTGGAAAGCCACTCAACGCCAGTGACCTTGGGCATCCGCTGGTCAGTCATGATGATGTGAACGTCGTTCTCCTCCAAGAGCTTGGCGCCTTCCTCGGCTCCACTGGCTTTGAGGACACGAAATTCACGACGAAGGAGGTCATGAACCGAATCGCAAACGTCCGGTTCGTCATCTACAACGAGCAATGTGTGTTTCAATTCGTGCCTCCAGAAAGGGCGCCGCAACGAATCCACCTCTGGACTTTCGGAAAAGGATAGTTCCCTTCTCCCTCAATGTTGGCGAAGAATGGGCTCAGAATCCAGCCAGTTTTCCCAAGAAGGACTCTCGTTGTCGTGAAGAAGCTCAACGAGACCACGGACAATAAAGGCCATCCCAAGGCAAGGGCCTTCGGCGCGAGACGAAATGCGCTAAACCTCAGGGAATACTCTTGTTCTGACGGAATAAATGATCTTATGGCTTCGGATGCGACATGGCCCCAACACAAAACAACCACCGACAAAGTGAAAAACATCAAAGCGACGTCGAGTCGCTGCCCTCCAAAATATAACAGACCGAAATCAAACAGACTCTGGGCAAAAGAGCGAAAGAAATGGTGCTTGACGACTGAAAAAACGAACCCTGACACAATTTCTCAGAAAAAGTTCACTTTTTATTGCACTTCATGGCCGCTTCATCGTCTCTACAATTCAAGCAAACAAGTCGCAAGTCACCTCTGAACAACTGGATACACATGACAACACAAGATGACGCACAACAATGGAATCGTGTGGCCCAAGAGCTGGAAGCTTATCGGGCGGAACAGCAATTGGCCTGGGGCAACCTGGATAATCTTGTCCTTGGCCGCTATTTGGCTGGGGAGAGCACGCCAGAAGAAATTGCAGAAATTCAGGAATCCCTGAGAAACCATCCAGAACTAGGCCTTTTACTTGAATGCGTCAGTGATGTCTTGGTGACGAATCCACTTCCGGCGGAAGAAACAGCAGAACCCGAGACGGTTCCGTTCCGACCCGAGAAGGTGAAATCCAATCCATTTCGTTCTTGGGTTTTCCAAGCTGCGACCTGGGCTACGGCTGCTTGTTTGTTGTTCGCGTTTGGGTTCGTGACTGGGAAGTTCACGGGAACAAGAGAAGCACTCCCTTTCTCGCCTAACCCCAAAAAGTTGCGGGAAAATGCCGATCCGACTTCCAAGTCGATTGCCCAGGCGAAGTTGGCAGAGGAAATCCAAACGCGACAGCGGATCGAAACCGAGCTGAAGAAAGTCCGCACCGAAAAGAAGGAACTTTTCGCCCAACTCAAACTTGAACAATCTCAACCGCAAGCCGTGCCGATGCGCTTGGGGGGGCCGCGAATCGAAATTGCCAGCGCGAACGACGATCTACCCAAGGACATCGTGTTGGCGCAAGTCAACGAGCATCTCGCTCGGTTCTATGTCGAAGCCGAACAGTTCACGATGGCCGAAGCCAAGCAGCAAGAAGTCGTGAAACTCTGGGACAAAGTGAAAGGCCCCGAACATCCGAAGACCGAAGACGCTAGGGCGTGCTTGCAAAGCATCCAGGCCATGAACGCGGTTTGCGGACATCATCGATCTCCGCGTTGTGCCCGATCCGAGACGATGCCAAGGATACAACCAGTGGGAACAATCAAGGTCGCAGGTTCTCGCCCAGGTTCCAACGTAGCCTGGGTCGTCAACTAGCTACATGCCCCAGAGAAAAAGTGGTTCACCCGGTACCCACCCCCCGATCAATTTCAAAGACACTAGGC
>CAYYUU010001254.1:0-2262 GCA_964474955.1 uncultured Alcaligenaceae bacterium
GAATATACAAGTTGCCGTCAGTCGACGAGGCAACGACTCGCTTGCCGACTACGACGGGAGAAGGGTCGGCCTGATTGTTCGTCGAGAACGCCCACGCTTTTTTGCCCGTCTTTCGATTGATGGCATAGAACTTCCAATCCCGATTGCCGATCACGACGTAGTCTTTCGCAATGGCCGCCGAAGAGTAAAAGCCTTGTCCTCTTCTGTCGGGGGTGAAACGCCAGGCGACTTTTTTCTTCTTCCAATCGATCGCGAGAACTTCTCGCTCCATCGTCCCCACGTAAATCATGTCCCCTCGCACGGCTCCCGTCGCAGCCGTTTGTCCACCGAGTTTGACGGCTCCAAGTTCTTTGCCTTGATCGATGTCAATGACGTGCATTTCGCTGTCGCATCCCGTCAGGAACGTCTTGCCATCTACGACGGCACAAGAGCCGTAAACTGGGCCATCCGTCCCGTACTTCCAGATCAGTTTCCCTTTCGTCGAAAGGCAATACAGTCGACTGTCGTGAGAGGCAATCAGGACCTTGTCTTTGTAGAAGTTAGCCGATCCTGTGATCTCGCCTTCGGTCTCGAACTTCCAAACCTTTGTTCCTTTTTCGGCATCGAGGCAATGGAAGTATCCATCCGTCGTGCCAAGATAGAGTTTGCCTTTCGAAAAACTCGGCGCGGCCTCGGATGGACCGACCTTGGTTTTCCACTTCTGCTTTCCGGTCTTCAAATCGATGGCGTGGAGGTACTCGTCGAACGAGCAAACGTACACGCTCCCGTTCACGATCGCGGCCGTCCCTTCGATGCCGCTTTCGAGTGGTTTACCGGCCTTGTACTTCCAGAGGACCTCGAGTTTCTCGGGCAGTTCGGTCGTGGCGATGCCATTTTGTAAGGGGTTACCCCGAACGAGTGGCCAGGCGTCCTTCTTTGCTTTGTTCTCTTGCTGGGCCTCTGCGGAACTCGCAATGAGGAAGGATACGGCCAGACCACATGCAATAATCAATTTTCGAAAAGACATGTTTGGTGCGTCTCCAAGAATTTCAAGAGGGAGGGTGCACAAGACTAATCGACTTGCTCACCGATTGTTGTACTTCTTGATTCGTGCGCGGATGAAGTAGTAGGCACACTCAGTGTGCCTACTACTTCTGGTCACGGCAGACGGCGTGTGCCTACTACTTTTCTCATTCATCTACATTGTAGGCGCGTCCGGGATCAACCGGCACACTGCCTTGGACGAACAAAGAAAAGTCTTCGGAAGTTTAGACGGTGTTCTCACTACGCGGATTCAACTTCGCGTTCAGTCGGAAGCAAAAGTGGAGAGGGAGAGTGGTTTGAAAAGTGGTTCTCAGAGCGCTGCCCGGTAGATGGAGAGGAGGTTTTCTTCGCTGGGGGTGCGAGGATTGAATTGGGCCGTCCACTGGAAGCTCGCTTCTTCGGCGAGGAGCGGAAGAATGCCTTCGCTGACTCCCAAAGGGGCAAGGGATGTTGGTACGCCAGCGAGTTTCATGAGTTCGAGGATTCGTTGCGAAAGGACATCGGGAGCGGTTCGTTGATTGGCGCTCGGGTCGATCTGGGTAGCCAAATCAACATACAAATTGGGGACGACTTTCGCGTTGAACCGGATCACGTGCGGCAACAGAATTCCGATGACGAGCCCGTGTGTCAGCCCGTAGTGAGCCGTCAGAGGATTCGCGCACGAGTGGCAGACCCCGAGCATGGAATTCTCGATAGCGGTTCCGGCGAGGAACGCTCCAAGCTGCATCGACCCACGGGCGTCCAGATTGTCTGGTTGCCGCAACACTGTCTCGCAATTTGGTTCGAGCAAACGCCAGGCTTGGCGAGCGAACATCATCGAGACTTCGTTGCGTTTTTTGCAAACGTACGACTCGACGGCGTGAGCGAGGGCATCGATTCCCGTCAACGCCGACACCTTCGGGGGCTGCGAAAGGGTCACTTCGGGATCAAGAATCGCAACGTGAAAGGCCGCTTTGAGGTCCCCGCAGGCCATCTTCATGTGGCTCGACGCATCGGCAATGAGGGCAAACGATTGAGCTTCGCTTCCGGTCCCCGCAGTCGTCGGGACGCCGATCGAGGGCAACATGGGTAGCTCGGCTCGTCCGAATCCCTTGTAGTCGGACATCACTCCGCCGTTCGTCAATAAGAAGTTGATCCCCTTAGCGCAGTCCATCGCGCTGCCACCACCGACTGCGACGATGAGGTCAACGTCGAGTGGGTTGGCGAAATTGACGCCCAGCTGGACATGAATGCTGGAGG
>CAYYUU010001255.1:0-2262 GCA_964474955.1 uncultured Alcaligenaceae bacterium
GTCGATCTTCGCGTCGACCTCCCACCCCTGTGGGAAAGAGACGTCCAGTTCGAAGTCGAGGTCCACGTCGGAACCGGACAAGTCGTATGAGACCTCGAAGTCATTGACGGTAAACGCACCCAATTTGACATCCGAGAGGCTGATGTCCAGATCCGTCACGGACCATTTTCCGTCTTGAATTTTGATGCCTGGTTGCTGCTGCGTCCCCATTGTGACGGTGGCGTTCCAGAACTTCGGAGCCGAGATGGTCCCGGAGAGTTCGTAGACGTCGTCTTTGTATTGGAAGGTGGCTGGATTCGACTCGGGCGACTCAAGGACAAATCCGAGGACGTTCAGATCCCCAAAGACACCGATGTTCACCTGGCTCACAGTCCCGGAGGTGTCGATGATCAAACCAGGGTCGTCGGAGGTGCCAAAGCGGGCCGTGATGCTCGTGGATTCCGAATCGTCGTCAGCCACCTCGTCAGATTCTTCGTTGGGAACTTTGGCGGTCACGTCGCCATACATGACGAACTGTTTGTCTTCGAGACTATATTCGAACGTCAGGTCATCTGGCTCGATCTCCAGGGCGTAGACGTTGAACGAACCAGTGATGGACAATTCGATTGCCTCGATGTCTCCGTCCTTGACGGTCAGAGCCAAGCCTGCACCCAGATTCGATCCCCCACCTTCGCCCTCCAGTCCCTCGGCCTTGACAGTGACGGTCCCCCCGAAAGTGAACTCATTTCCGTTTTCGCCGTTGTAGTCGACATTCATTGTTCCATCGATCTCGACCCCGGCAACGGTCGTCTGGTTCTGATACGAGGCATCGACCCCTGTGAGCTTGATGTCTTTCGTTTGACTGTTGATCTCTACCTTGTTGTCGCCGGTAACCCCTCCTTTCAGTCCGGTGAGCCCGATCGTGCTGAAATCCAGAAAACCTTGAAGGTTGACGATGTCTGGATCGTTGTTTTCGCCTTCCTGGAGCGCCAGAGTCGTAGTGAAAAACAAGTCTTTGATTCCGGCCACCTCGATTCCCTCCGCGTCGTCGCCCTCGGCGTCGAAATCTTGCCCATCAGAGATGAGCTTGTCGACGTCGAACGTGAGAGGGTTCTGCGAATCGCTCTTCCAGATGGTCGGATTATAGGAAAGGGTGAAAATGCTGATCGTGACCGTCTCGCCTTCTCCGGTTGGCTTGATGGAGAACGTCTCGTCTGTGGTGTTGGCCGTGACCTCGCCGTCGATCTCGATGAGCGGGTTGGTTTCGTCGAACCCGACGTAAACTTTGCCGCTCGCCGTGTCCCCTTGGAAGTCGCCGTCCAGGATCAGATCCCCCACCATCACGGTGGCCGGGACGGCTCGGTCTTCGAGTGTTTCCAGAAGAAGTGGGCGTTGTCCACGCTTCTTACGAACCTGCCGGGAAAACAGACCGCTGGAAAATAGGTTCCGCCATAAATAATTCAATCCGCGTGTACGTCTCTCGCCTTTCGTTGACTGCATCGCTTACCTCGTCGGAAATTCAAATTTGAGTCGAGTGTGATGTTTCATTCCGCTTAAATTTCGCAATTTCTCAGTGGTCGAAACGCGGAGGTATTGGGCCGTCGGATTGCAACATTCTTGCTTGCTGATGGCTGTCGTCCGTCGGTGAACAACAAGCTCCGCCGTGGGTTGCTCTACCGTAAAATCCGAGATTGGGAGCGATAGCGCCTCACGGAAGTGTAGCAAGGCGGAAAAATTTTATTCGCGAGCGGTGGGAGCGCGTGTGCAAATTGGAATTTGGAGGAGTCGATGCGTTCCCAACTGGAGGGCGGATGAATCAGAGTTTGATTTTGGTTTGTCTTGGAGAGTTGTTTTTCGCGAAGCGAAAAGGTATTCGTCATTCCGGACTTTTCACGGAGCTACAAGCAACTCCAAAATTCGGCATTTCTTGAATCGCCCACCATTCCTGTCTTTCGCGTGCTGCACTCGTGGCGATCTAAATTTTCGTATTCCTTATTGTTTCCACCAAACGGCTCCTCTATCTTCAACAATAATCATCCTCCAGTGAATCGCGTCAGGGCATGAAATCCTGCCGCGGTCGTGTTTTCATTCCGCAACCAAGTGTGCCGAAGCCATAATCACCGATTCTGGAAATTTCCGCTCACTTACCACCAATACCAGGCCAACATCCGGCAGGTGGCCCGGCTGCACCTCGAGGCGCTGCACCTGATGGACAATGGCGCGATCGCCGAGGCGGTCCGCCGCGACCTGGCGGCGCTGGGGGGCCTCACGGTCAACCTCAGC
>CAYYUU010001256.1:0-2260 GCA_964474955.1 uncultured Alcaligenaceae bacterium
CCCTCTATAGCTTAACGTTCGTGGGCGTCGGAATCGTCCACGCTGACGACCCACCGACCCACAAAGAAGCCATCGCGGCTTTGTCCAAAGCCGTGGAGTTTTTTCACTCCAAAGTGGCGATTCACGGAGGCTATGTGTGGCGATATAGCTCGGACTTGAAATACCGACAGGGAGAAGGTTTGGCCTACGACCAACGCATCTGGATTCAACCGCCAGGCACTCCGTCAGTAGGCGAGGCTTTTCTCAAGGCGTACGAGGCGACCGACAACAAGAAGCACTTGAAAGCAGCGCGAGACGTCGCCGACGCTTTAGTCAAGGGGCAACTTTACTCTGGCGGTTGGTACTACAGCGTGACGTTTGACCCACAGAAACGGAAGGCGATCAACTACCGCGTCCCCCCAACGAAAGGCAAGCCCCACGTGCGGCCGGAAAAGCCGGGCGGATGGGCCGTCTGGCGGAAGCGTCGGCATCGAGGCAACATGACCATCGTCGATGACGATGCGACGCCGGCTGCGTTGCGACTATTGATCCGCGTCGACAAAGCCCTCGGATTCAAAGTCAAGAAAATTCACGAAGCCGCCGAATACGGGTTGGCCTCGTTGATCAAGTCGCAGCATCCCATCGGTGCGTGGTCGCACAACTACGATCGATTTCCTCGGGAGTCGCCCGATCCGAAGTATTATCCAATCAAGAAGGCGACCTATCCGGAGAAATGGTCTCGCAAGTGGGCGCGTGATTTCACCGGCGCTTATGTCCTCAACGACCGAATCACGCTGAACGTCATCGATACGATGCTCCTGGCGCACAAAGTTTACCGGAAGGAGAAGTATCTTCGTTCGGCCCTGCGCGGCGGTGACTTTCTTGTGTTGGCCCAAATGCCCGAACCGCAACCCGCATGGGCGCAACAATATGATCGTCACATGCATCCTGTGTGGGATCGCGTATTCGAACCGCCAGCCATCACGTCTTACGAATCGCAATATGTAATCAATACATTGTTAAACATCTATCAACACACCGGCCAGAAAAAATATCTGGCTCCTGTCGCCAAGGCACTCACATATCTGGAAAGTTGCAAACTCAAGGATGGGAAACACGCCCGGTTCTATGAACTCAAGACGAACAAGCCAATCTACTTCACAAAGCGATACAAAATGACTCACGATCGGGGAGCGATGCCCTCGCATTATGGGTTCGTATTGCCATTGCAGCTTCCTTCGATTCGGCAAAGGTACGAACGACTCAAGAAAAAGGGACCGAAGGCCGAGGCGCCAACTCTGACTGCAAAGACCTTGGCACCGCGTGTTGCCAAGGTGATTCGAAGCATGGACTCGCGAGGGGCTTGGACGGAACCCGGATGGGTCCGCGACGAAAAGGGCCGAAAGGTGACTCCGAAAGACGGCGTGCTTCTGTCCGAGACACTTATTCAAAACGTCGAGTTGCTGAGTCGATATGTGAAGGCGACGCGGTAGTTCCGCATCGTCGAGAACTGTCTGGTGGCACGTTCCCTAATGTGTGTGAACGTGTCACCAAGAACTGACTCCCTCATCGATTTGTCCCGTATCCACTTGGGGTTCACTCCACCACATATTCCAGAACCGACCAAAAGAACTTCCCCTTCCCCTGGATGTTCGCTGAGATTGCCAGTGTCCCCTTTTCGGCGACGAGTTCGCCTTCGAACGTCGTTCCCTTCTTTTTGAAATCCGTCCAGGTTTTGTTGTTCACGAACGACACGCTCTGGAAACTCGGGCCTTTGAGTCGGATTCTCAATTTCGTCCCGGCCTTGATGTGCTTGGTCAGCGGAGCACCCGTAATCGTGACTTCTTTTCCGAACAAGCTTGGAGTCCCAACGAATCCGCGGAACTTTTTAGTCTTGAAGGCGGCCTTGACGTGTTTCGGCGAGAAGCCCCGTTCGAGAAGTTCCTTGTCCACCTTCGGCCAGTTTCGCCACTGGGTCGCGCTGACAGCGGGCTTGAGCAACTGCCATCGGTTCTGTTCGGGCAGGTGAGAGAAAATCAAATGGTCCGGAGGCGTGAAGAAATAGTATTCGTCGAACTCCGGTTCGAACTTTCGCCCTTTGATGACTCCGGCTCCCCACGTTGCGTCCATCAGTCGCCACTTGCCGTTGCACTTCACGGCGTTCCAGGCGTGTTGAATCCAGGGAGTATCCTTCGCCGTCCGGATCGCACCCTTGCACTTTCCTGGTATCCGGACGACCTCGAGGCCGGCTTCTTTGCCCAGCGCGACGACGAGAGCCGCG
>CAYYUU010001257.1:0-2256 GCA_964474955.1 uncultured Alcaligenaceae bacterium
CGACGCCCGACTAGCCGATCTTGGAGATTTCGAACCGCAGAACCAGTTCCGGCGTGTTGATGTACCGGATCGGCGGCAGTTGTTTTTGGGGCGTCGTCATGAGAGCGCCGCCATTCTGCGAAGTTTCTTTCTTGCCCGATGGAGCCGAACCGGAAACGATGTCTTTCGAAGTCCCGTCGCTGGTGATGCTGAAATCCTCTCGTTTGTTGATCTTTGGTTGAGCGTTCTTTGGTTCCGGCGGCAGCATTGGTTCGTTGTTGAGTTTCTTGTTTTCCAGTGGAACTGGTGGATCTGGCTCTCGAAACGCAGGATGCCCCGCGTTGCCTACTTTCCGCATTGGTGGAGCAACATCAGGAACACCACGCGTTTGCCCGCGAGGCGCCTCGGGTTTGTGACTCACCTGATTCACGGTTCCGTCAATGCCCGCGACGATCTTCTCCGAAAAAGACCGATTCTTCGCCCGGTCAACGACTTGCAACCGCAGGAGGACCGCCTGCGCCATGTTCGGGCGAAATCGCATCGTCCCTTGAGCCTGTTGGGGGAATTTTGGAACGGGTTGCCACCTCGCGTCGGCGTAAGGTCCATACGGTTTGTATTGCAGCTCGAGCGTATTCCAGTCGGTGTGTCGTTCGAGCAATTTCCAGTCCACGACGACATATTCGCCCTCGCGTTTGGCGCTCGTGATTTCGATTCGCGGCGGCAAAGTATCCACGACGACTTTTTGCGAGTACTTCCCCCGTTCCACATCCTTTGGCCACTCTTGATTGTTCCGGTCAACAATGGTCGTACGAAACCAATACTCGCCATCCTTCTCGGCAAAGAAAGGAAACCGGGTTTCGTCCGGTCGAATCTGCATCTCCTTATTCCACGACCGACCCTGGTCTCGCGAGACGTAGAGCCGGACGGCTCGAAGTTTTACACGGTCCGCCGGGGCAATCCCGAAGGGCAAATTGAAGCTTCGCGTCTTCATGAAGATGACGTCGTTCGGAGCCTGAGCCAAAAGTAGCGAAAGGCAAGTCAGCGCGAGTGTGTTCGGACCCATGTACAGCTCCTTGCCAAGGCAGACCACAATTCGTTCCGACGACATCCCTGAGCGAAAAACTCGTCGTCTGAGGTCGTATGGATTTGTTGGTCGGGACCGCAGGGCAGGTCAAAAACCTGTCCGTGTTTTTCTTGGACAGGTTCAAAGCCTGTCCTACGGTCCCAATTCCAAAATCCTTGGGAAATATTTTCGTTGAAGAAGTGGCGGCAGATTACCGAACATCTCGATCTCGTCAACCCAGGACTTGAGTCTTTCTGTAAGAAAATCTGAAAAAAGTTCCGTCTTGCGTATCGACCGCGAAAGAAAGAAAAAATGCAACGAATGCACAAACGACAACACTTCGCCCGAACATGCCGGAGATGCCTTCAGGTACGACCGCGTTCCCGGTAGGATGTACGAAGGATTGGAGTTCCTCTTGATCGCAAGTCTCCTGGTAACTATACAAATATTTAGTATTCGAAATCGCTTTGGAGAGGCGAGGTAATTATGGACGATCGGCCCAGAGAAGAAATCGTAGCCGCCCTGGACGCCATTGTGTCGGAACTTCTGGACCAAGCCGGGGTGACCCAACCACCGGTCGACGCGATTGCGCTGGCCCAAAGTCACCTGGGCATTCCTGTTTCGCTCGACACTCGCCAGGAGCCACGCGGTCGCGTCCAGCGAATCGGACGTCGACCCAGAATCTACTTGCGTCCCGAGCCAACCGAAGAGCGACACCAATGGACCGTCGCTCACGAGATTGGTCGGCACTTCAAATCGCAAATCCACGAACGCTTGGACTTGGACCCGGAAGAAGCAAAGGCCCTTACCGGCGAATCGCTCCACACGCTTTTTTCGTCTCGGCTTTTGGTGCCGACGGTATGGTTCGCTGACGACGCGAAGGCCCTGGACTTCAACTTGTTGGAGTTGAAAAAACGCTACAAAACGCCAAGCAACGAAGTGTTAGCGCGGCGAATGCTCGACTTACCCTACCCGACGATCATCACCGTCATCGACAACGGCGAAGTCTCGAAACGCTGGACGAATGGCCCCAAAATCAAGGCCACCGAGATGGAAGCGGTCGAGAAACGCTGCTGGGAGTACGTCAACCAAAATAGCTTGCCTTACGTCGTCACCGAAGGGAACTGGACCGTCCAGGGTTGGCCAATCCACCAAAGTGACTGGAAGCGAGAGATCTTGCGAACAGTCGTGGACGAGTAGAAGTCACAGAGATG
>CAYYUU010001258.1:0-2254 GCA_964474955.1 uncultured Alcaligenaceae bacterium
CGTCCACTGAATATTGGGAAAGTATACGAAACCGTTCTCAAATTTGATCCGAATGCGCTGGAGGGCACGATCTCGGGACGGACCATTTTGGAGATACGAAAATCGGGTGCCAAATCGAGTGCTGGTGGATACAAGGAGTTCGACCTCGACGACCCACTCCCACAAGTCGCAAAGGGAGAGGTGAAGAAGGAGAGAGGCGAGCCGAAGAGTCCAAAGTCATCTGCCGGTCAGAAGGCTGCCAACGCTACTACCCCGGAACCGAAGATCAAGAAATCCGAAGGCGAACCGAATAGCAACGGCGTCCCTTCCAAGTCTTCGGGGAAAGAACGTGTTGCTCCAGCCAAACCGTTTTCTCCAGTGATGGCCGTCGTCTGGTTTGTCGGTGGGCTTGTCGTTTTCTTGAGCCTGTTGAACCTCGTGTTGGTTTTCCGGAAGCGCAGGAACAACGCAAATTAATTCTTTGGTGACGGAGGAATTCGGTTCTTTTGGACCGGGATTTTCTGGGGTTTCGATTTTTGCTGGGAACAGCCCGCTAACCAACCCACGGCGAGACGCGAAACCAACAAGACACGGAGAAAGCAGGGCATCGCGAATCCTGCGGTAGAGGTTAGTCGGATAGCAGGAAGCCCGAGAGGGCTTCCTGCTATCCGACTAACTTGCTTTAGAATAACGCTTTACGACTTCCACGAAGACGAAGGTGGGGATCTGTTCGATACAAATCCGAGGAACACTTGAGGACATTAGAACATTGTTGCACCGTTGTACAGATCAGTAGAGCTGGGATAAACGGAACGAATCAAGTTCTACGTTCATAGGGCGACGAGCCAAAAGTTGGCTCCCGCTCTGCCGAGAGCGATGGTGTCGAGTGAGTTCGAAAGGCTTGCTTCCTAAGCAATTGATGACACAGAAGTTACATGCATCGAGAGGTTCGTTGGTCGTTGAGGATGTGTGGCATCCCTCCAAGAATGTATTTCTGGGCCGTCCACGGATTGGAAAATCCATTGGCTCAGTCTTCTCTTCTTTTTGGCATTCGAGAGCACGGCTTCAAAAGAGGTAACACCTTCATCGGAACTTAACATTCCGACATCGAGTCCTCAATAACTTAACAGGAAGTGGAATCACGAATTCTTCCCCCGACCCAAGACACAAGACCGAAGGACGCGCCGACGGATGTCTAACTTCGTTCGAGATATTTTGGTCGTCGGGGGCGGGACTGCCGGATGGCTCTCGGCCTTGCACATAAAATCGGCCCTGGGATCCCAAGCGAACGTCGTGTTGCTCGAGTCACCCAACGTCGCCACGATCGGCGTGGGCGAGGGAACTCAGCCAACTCTTCGAGTTCAACTGAACCAACTCGGCATTCCCGAGGACGATTTCCTCAAGCGTTGTGGTGCGACCTTCAAGAACGGCATCCAGTTCGTCGATTGGTGCCGGGGCAATGGTCCGCCGGCATACGTTCATCCCTTCTTCTCGGGAACGTCGAAGACAAAAAACAGTCCGTTCTCTCCGCATCACGTTTGGCTCGGACAATACCACGGTGGGCAGGTCGATGCGCCTTCGATGGCGGACATGTGCCATCCCGAAACGGCCCTGATCAAGCACAAAAAGGCACCAGTCGCAATTCAAAATGGCGAGCGGACCAAAGTTCCCATCAGCAACTATGCCTTTCACGTTGATACCGTGAAACTGGGGCAATATCTCAAATCCATTGCCGTGAGGCGAGGGGTCCGACATCTCGAAGGTCACGTCACGACGATCCGAAAGAGCGCGAAGGGCATTTCCTCAGTCGTCACGGAAGACCATGGGGAGATTCGGGCTGATTTCTTCATCGATTGCACGGGCTTTCGCAGATTGTTAATTGGAGAACTGGCTAACGAGTTTGTTTCCTTCGATCGGTACCTCTTCAACGATCGGGCCATAACTGCCCGTCTTCCCTATCCGAACGCAAGGCCCTTGGGCATAGACTCCGCGACGACTTCCACGGCCATGTCCGGCGGTTGGATCTGGAGTGTTCCCCTCCAAGACCGGATTGGGACGGGGTACGTATATTCGAGCCGGTTTCTGAGTGACCAAGAAGCCGAGGAGGAATTCCTTCGACACGTCGGGATGGAACCGGACACGTTGAACCACATTCGATTTGAGACCGGATTCTGCAAACGCCAGTGGGTCGATAACTGCGTGGCCATTGGACTTGCGGGGGGATTTATCGAACCACTCGAGGCCACGGGGATTGCCATAATTACATATGCGCTCT